>JANQPW010000825.1 GCA_028285285.1 Silvanigrellales bacterium | reverse complement strand
AAGACGAAAAGGTAACAGGAGCTACGATTGAGGAGAGACCATTCATGTCGATCTTGTCGCTGCCAACCGGCACAAACACATAGTCGTGAACTGTCTCTCCACCAAAGTCGTAGCGGACTATTTTGGCATTCGAATTCATACCCCGAACCTTTGCGATTCGCTCCTCAGCGCGGCTCAGATCTGTGCTTGAAGAATTCCCGCCTGAGGTGATGGCAAACAATCCAATTAAGACGAAACCAATAAAACCCCTGGAAAGAAACTCTGCGGCTTTGTTGTTTTTGGTGTCGACCTGTGCGGAATTCTCAGGAGAGTTTGCGGGTTGGTTGTGACAAGCACTCATCACGACGGTGCTGGCCACAAGGCTGGCATAGGTGGCAAAAACAGTGAGTCTGCGGTTCATGATCGTTCTCCAATTGTGTTGTGTTGCGCCGGTTGAGGTGCAAACTTTGGGCCAACGGAGAGGTTGGATCGAAACGGGTTGGGACTCGTCTGAGGGAGAAAAAGAGTTCGGCTTTCAGCTGGCTGTCACGAGCTGCGGCCCTGCAAATGTGATCTTGGAAGTCCCGGGAATGACTGCGACAAGAAAATCTTAAGGCGATTCCGCAGGGTCATGACGGTTTGAGCAGATGGCTTGAGCGGGAAAGCCGCAAGGTTGCACCGCATTCTGCTGAGGTTCAGAACTGTTCATTCCAAAGACAGAGAAGGCAACTTGTCAACGCAGCCGCAGCTCAATGACGAAGCCTTCGTTGGTGTTTTTGAACTCAAATTCGGTGTGAGTGGCCTTTGCTAAGTCAATCCAGGTGATGAGGCTAATGAGGGCAAAGAGGGTGCCGCTGCTTTGGGTATCACCAGCAAGCATTTCCATGCCCATCTCAATGCGCTCGTTGACCCCAAGGTCGGAGTTTCGGGCCACTTCAAAATACTCGTCAGCCACCGTGAGCCCTTCGCACTCCCAGCGCGCCACCACGTCGGTGTCTTGGCTTTGGGCAGAGAAAACGACTCCCTTGCCGCGCTTGGCAAAGTAGGCGCAGGCTCTCCATGGACCCACCAAAATTCTGCGCAAAATGGGCTCGCTGGTGGTGGCCTTCAAGGGTGTGACAATGGCCGACTCT
>JANQPW010000806.1 GCA_028285285.1 Silvanigrellales bacterium | reverse complement strand
AAACACGAGACATTTCCCTCGCCGGCCGAATTTTGGCTCAGTTTCCAGAGAGACTAAAGCCCGAACAGAAAGTGGGGGATGCCCTGGCAGAGTTGGGTGAGCTCGCAAAAACCCCAGATGCGAACATCATCAAACTTCCCAACATCAGCGCCTCGGTTCCACAACTCAACGGGGCCATTCGTGAACTGCAAAGTCAGGGTTATGATATTCCCCATTTCCCCCAGAACCCTCAGTCGGATGCCGAAAAAGAGATCCACTCTCGATACGCGAAGGTGCTCGGAAGTGCGGTAAACCCCGTTTTGCGTGAGGGCAATTCTGATCGACGCGTGGCCCCACCGGTAAAAGACTACGCCCGCAATCACCCACACTCCATGGGAGAGTGGTCTCCCGACTCCAAAACTCATGTTGCCAGCATGAGCCAAGGAGACTTCTTTTCTTCGGAACAATCTCACACATGCGAGACGGCCTGCTCAGTCAAGATCGAGCTCGTAGATGAGTCAGGGAAAGCAACTCCACTCCGATCTCAACTTGCCCTCCAAGCCGGAGAAGTGATCGACGCAGCAGTGATGAGTAAGAAGGCTCTTTGCGACTACTTCGAAACTGAGATGAATGACGCAAAGAAAAGCGGAGTGCTTTTATCGCTTCACATGAAAGCGACCATGATGAAAGTGTCCGATCCCATCATCTTTGGACACGCCGTTTCTGTATACTTCAAAGAAGTCTTTGAGAAACACCACGGCACCTTCTCTGAACTGGGAGTGGACCCTCGGAATGGATTTGGTGATGTGGTTGAAAAGCTCAAACAGCTCCCCGACACAAAGCGCCAAGAGATTGAGACCGACATTCAGGCTGCTTTGAGCACGCGCGCGCCCCTCGCAATGGTGAACTCCGACAAGGGAATCACAAACCTTCACGTGCCAAGTGACGTCATCATTGACGCCTCTATGCCCGCGGCCATCCGATCTTCTGGAAAAATGTGGAACAGCGATGGAAAACTTCAAGACACGAAGGCTCTCATTCCCGATCGCTGCTACGCTGGCATTTATCAAGCAACCATTTCCTTTTGCCAAAAGCACGGTGCTTTCGACCCGCGCACCATGGGCAGCGTGGCCAATGTTGGGCTCATGGCACAAAAGGCTGAAGAGTATGGCTCACACGACAAAACCTTTGAAATTCCACGAAATGGCACCGTAAAAGTGAGCACCGCAGAGGGCAAAGAGATCTTCTCCCATGCCGTTCAGGAGGGAGACATCTGGCGCATGTGCCAAACAAAAGATGCTCCGATTCAAGACTGGGTTTCCCTGGCGGTCAGGCGAGGAAAGGCAACCCAAACTCCCGTGATTTTTTGGCTGAACTCTGAGCGAGCTCATGATGCCAGCCTCATTGCCAAGGTGCAGGGCGCACTGAAAAAGTTAGACACGGAAGGAGTCGAGATACAAATTGCTGCCCCTACGAAGGCTATCAACCTCACTCTGGAACGGGTGAAGGCTGGTCAAGACACAATTTCTGCAACGGGAAATGTGCTGCGCGACTACCTCACAGACCTGTTTCCCATCTTAGAGCTCGGCACCAGCGCCAAAATGCTTTCCATAGTGCCTCTATTGGCCGGGGGTGGATTGTTTGAGACCGGCGCAGGAGGATCTGCACCCAAACATGTGGAGCAATTCCAAGAAGAGGGTCATCTTCGCTGGGACTCTCTCGGAGAGTTTTTGGCCCTCGCCGTGTCGCTTGAAGACATTGCCGAGAAGTCACAAAACCCACAAGCAAGTGTTCTAGCCCAAACACTGAATGAGGCCACCAGCCGCATTCTCAACGAAGGTAAGTCTCCGCTCAGAAAGGTTGGCCAACTCGACAATCGCGGAAGCCACTTTTACTTAGCCCAGTTTTGGGCAGCAGCTCTCGCCGCCCAATCTCAGAACACACAGCTTCAGCGGGCTTTCGCCCCTCTGGCCAAAGAGCTGCAGGAGAAGGAGCAACAGATTCTTGATGAACTGAATGCCGCTCAAGGCAAAGCTGTGGACCTAGGAGGTTACTTCCACCCCAACACAAACAAAGTTGAGGCTGCTATGCGGCCCAGCAAAAGCTTTGTGGAAGCACTTCAAAAGCTCTCCTGAAAGGCTTCAAGCCCATCTTCAGGTGGGCTCTTCACTTCTGTGGAATGGCCACGGCACCCGGCAATCGAGGATCGGCCCCTCCTTCATAAAGCCCGTTTCGTAGGGCAATGATGTGGGCCGCACCAAGAGTGCCTCCCCTAATCTGCACATCGTGGCCGCGCTTCAAAAGCTCCTCCACAACATCTTGAGAAAAAGCCGCAGGTTCCATAAACACACGATCCGGCAGCCACTGGTGGTGAAAACGAGGAGCCGCCACCACGGCCGCTGGGCTCCACTTCTTCACCAGCAGATCCAGGGTCATCAGAAACACCTGGTTGATGATTGTGGGCCCACCTGGTGAGCCGACTGCTGCCACTATTTCACTTTTCCCGTTGGGAAGCTTTCGACTGATCAAGGTGGGAGTCATGCTCGACAAGGGTCGCTTTTTCGGTTGAATGGCATTCGCCTCACCCTGAATCAAACCGTAGAGGTTGGGATGTCCGGGCTTCGAGGTGAAATCGTCCATTTCGTTGTTGAGCAACACACCTGTTCCAGGGAGCACCACACCTGAGCCAAAACTGCTGTTGAGAGTTGTGGTGAGGCTCACCCATCCTCCCCGACCATCGGCAACTGAAAAGTGCGTGGTTTGTTCAGAGGCACGACCAGACTGGCTGGCACCCCTTTTTGCATGCTTCTTACTCGTGACAGTCTCCACATTTTTAGCGGCAAGTGACTGAGACCCCGCCTTCCGAACACTCTTTGCAATGTCTTGGAAGGAAGAGCTGCTCAACATCGAGTCGAGGGGCACAGGGTGAAATTGGGGATCAGCATAAAATTCAGAGCGATCCCGAAACACGTGTTTCATGATTTGCACCAGTGTGTGAATCTCCGCACCACTCCATCGAAAGTGACTCTTTGCCTGATCGAGACCAAGCTCCTCAGCCACTTTCAGCAGAGCAATCAGAGACCCTCCTCCAGAGGAAGGGGGAGGCATGGTGTGAATGGTATGACCTGCAAAGGTCGCAGCGAGAGGCTTTCGCCAAACAGATCGGTATTGCTTCAGGTCTGCTCGGGTGATCAGTCCTCCACTGTCGGCCATCGACTTTTCCATGGCCGCTGCCACCCAGCCCCTGTAAAACCCCTTGTCTCCTTCTTGAGCAATGCTTTGCAGAGTTTTGGCCAAGTCAGGTTGACGAAACACACTTCCTACCGGCGGGGGCCCCTTCCTCTGGTTTCCAAAGCTCAAGAAGATCTTCCGGGAGCTGCTAAACTGCGATAGTTTTTCAGCACTTGCAGCTATGCTTCTGTGAAGACCAGAATCCACAATGAAACCATCACGAGCCAGACGCACGGCAGGCTCCACCAACCGCGCCCAGGGGAGCTTCCCAAAACGTTTGTGAAGGTCTGCAAGACCCTTCACAGATCCAGGAACACCCACGGCCTTCCAACCCACCGTGGAAAGACCAGGAACAACTTCACCCGCTGAGTTTTGATACATGTTGGCTGTTGCGGCGAGGGGTGCCACCTCACGATGATCCAAAACCTCAACCGACTTTCCGTCTAGCGAAGCGAGCAAAAACCCTCCGCCGCCCAGATTGCCCGCTGCAGGCCAGGTCACAGCAAGAGCAAAGGCCGTGGCCACAGCCGCGTCAGCCGCATTTCCACCATCTTGAAGAACCTTTGCGCCCACCTCGCTCGCATGCCTCGTGGCGCTCACCACCATTCCGTCTGGAGAAGACGGTGAGTGGCGGGTGGGGCGCACTTCCGAAGGTTGAGTGAGTTGACCTGACGCGAGTGCCATCAGAGGCAAAGCCCCCAAAACCAGACACACAAAAACTGAACTGGCAAATGCTTTCATATACCCTCTCACTAGGCACTCTCTGGGTTTTCCCGCTTCTCTCGATCTGAGAAACGAGCACAACGAAGCTCAGGTGGAACCTTTCGGGCCTTCACTCCCAGGCGATCGCGAATTTCCTTCATTCTGAGTTCATCCCATTTCGAAAAATTGATGCGGTTGATGTCTTTTACCCCGGCCTGACGACCTGCCTCAACCCCCCGGCGGAAAATGCGGATTTGTTCTCGAGAAAGGCGATAACCATCTGGATAAAGAAAACGCGATGCAAACTCAAAAATCATGAGGTGGTAGAAACGAGTCTTTGAAGCATTTCCCATTGTGAAGCCAATAACGAAAGCTTCACCATCATTCGACATGTCTTGATTCAACAGAAAATGAACCGCGTCATGATCTCCCAGAGAAATGTCGCCAGGCAGACTGAAAGGGCTTTTTGGATTCTCGAGTAGTCGCACCAAAAACGGAATGCTTGAGGCAGGATCCCCATTAAACGTTTCTCGGACTTCAGCCAAAGTCATATCTTGATTTTCGGTTTCATAAAGAAAAAGAGGCTCAACCGCGCTCACAGCAACCACCTATAGATTCCAAAAAGATCAACGAAAAAAAACAATGCACCGGCGTATACCGCAAGCCACATGTCACGCCCCACCCAGGCAGAGATCAGCATTTGGCTTGAGCTCAAAGCAAGAAATATGAAGCCATATCCACTTGTTGAGATATTGAGGGCAAGCAAGACCCCACCCACAATTGCGAAAAGTGACGAAGAAATTTTTAAAAATGTAGCCAGACTGTTTCGTTTCACAAAAATCCTTCTTCAGATTTCATGAGAGTATCAAACCAAAAAAACCCTTAAAGGAAACGAAATGATTCGGTGCCACAACCCGGAAGAGTTGGGAAAGTTTTTCCCATCCTCATGCACTTGGGCGCTCCCTAGCGAAACACCGTCATGTCTAGCGGACAAACTCTCCTTCTTCCAGAAAAAAACTAAACAGTTTTTCGAAACAAGACCGCTTCAGTGCTCAGGATAAATGAGATTTTTTGTGAATAAATTAACTTATGTTGGCAAAAATATGGCCGATTGCTCACCAACCCAAAATAACTGGCACAAAACCTGCTGAACGCGGTAAGCCCACATGCAGCCCCGAGGGAAGATTGCAGGGCTACGACAAGACCGAGGAGACGAAGTGTACCAACGCCCTGACCTCTATCTCACGAATGGTCTCTGGGATTTCACATTTTGTAATGTGGAGGCTCATGCAGATCGTGTGGCTCTTCAGATCTTTGAGAACGGTCGATGGAATCGCATGACCTACAGGCAGTTGCTCGAAAACGACAT
>JANQPW010000802.1 GCA_028285285.1 Silvanigrellales bacterium | reverse complement strand
TTGGCGCTGGCCACAACCCTGGGGCGCAGTTACGGAACGTCTGGGGCGGTTGTGGGAGAGGCGACCGGTGCTTTTTGTGGCCTGGTGCTTTCGGCTGGGTTGGTGGGACTGGGCACTTGGAGGCTGCCGCTTCGCATTTCTCAGCTCATTGAAAACGTGAAGCCCTACGGCACCTACACTTTGAGTTTGATGCTGAAGAACCTTGCCTCCCACTCCGACAAGTGGCTTTTGGTTGCCATTGCCACCAAAGAAGCCTATGCGCAGTATTCCTTTGCCATGATCATCTTCACTGGAGGCCTTGGCGTGCTCTCCATCATTGGCCCCGTGGTGACGCCGAAGTGGATCGCTGCATTTGGAGAGCATGGCGACCACAATCGATTGGCCAAATCGCTGTTTCGGTTTCTTCTGGCTTTTGGTGCCACTTCGGCCGTGGGCACGGTGGCCGTGGTGCTGTTGGCAGGTCCGCTGATCTCTCAGTTTTTGCCCGACTACACAGCGGCCACACAGCTGTGTCAGGTCATTGCGGTCGCCACTTTTTTTCAACTCATCTCGCTTTCAGAGTCTTATTTCACGGCCACAGGCCAAAAGAAGATTCTTTTTTCTTTGTCAACGGGCACTTTGGTGGTGGCGGTGATCATCTTTGCCGGCCTGTCGTTTGTTCAGGCTTCAGCATTGGACTTTGCCCTGACCTTTCTGTTCGTTCGGTTACTGGTGGCGCTCGCGACAAATGGGCTGGTGTGGGCACAGATGGTGGGGGTGTTCGCACCCCGCTCCGAGCACTAGGAGTAGCGGATCACGGGCGGAGGTCGTTCCACTCCCGAGCTCATCTTGGTTTTGCTTTCAGCACTTGGGAATGTGATCTCTGCTGAGGAGTGACCGGGCCGACCCTGCAGCCGCTGCACCCAATTGTCTGCTGAGGGCAGGTCGCTGTTGCGAAACCGAGGCTGCAGGGCTTGGGAAAGCACCACATCGAACACCGCCGGACCGTAAAACTCTTTGAGGCATTGGTTGAAAATGCCCACACCGCCGCCACGTGCGGCGATTTCAACCAAAATGCAGCGATCGCGGCTGGAGTCCCAGATCACTTCAGCATGGGCAGGGCCCAAACGCAGGCCAATGGCTTCGGCGGCGCGCTGCCCCAGTTGGGCGATCCGTTGCTCCACTTCTGATGCCCAGCTGGTGGAGACCACAATGCGACTGTTCACCAGAGTGCCGGGAAACTTTTCACAACGACTCAGGGCCAAAACCCGAGGAGTGCTGCTCCAAGCGAGCATCTCCACACTGTACAGCTCACCTTGAAAAAATTCCTCGACCAAGCCCTCCTGATTGCGGCTGAAGGAAAGCGCGTGAGAAAAAGCCGCCTCGAGCTGGGCTGCGGTGTTCACAACAGAAACGCCCCGTGAAGCCGAAGAGTCTGAGGGTTTGACCAGCAGGGGGTAGGTGAGCTCAGCGCATTTTCTCTCAACAGTTTTTAGGTCATCTGCGGATGTGAAGGAAACGGCCCGAGCCACCGGCACGTCGTGAGCAAGCAACTCCCCTTTCAACTTCACTTTACTGGTGGCGCACTCAATGGCCTTGAGGGGGTTTGCAGGAAGGTCAAAGGTCTGGGCCACGGCATGAGCCGAGCGTTGGGAAACATCAATGCAATGGGCGATGCAGCCGGAAACATCTTGACCCTTCAAATGTTCAACAATTTGGCTTGGGTTGCAGATGTCAGACACAAGTGGGCGGGTGGCCTGCCTCAAACCCACGGCCTGTGGTGATCCGTCCACTGCCAGCGTCGTCATTCCCAGTACGTTGGTGGCATGCTCAATAAGAGGTGCTTGTTCGGCACCTGCTCCCAAAAAAACAAAAACAGGGTTCAACGGAACATCACCTCTTCACAAAGCTCAGCCACGCGAGTTTTTCCTTGGCCATCGACCAGGCGTGTGGGTGAGAACTTTTCCGCTTGGTTCAAAATTTCAGGAAGATGAAGGCATTCGAGATCTTGCACCACACCTAAGGTGCCGTTGAGGTGGAAAATGTGCTCACAAAACAGCACCTCGTTCTCTGTTTGCGGCAAAAGCAGAGATGGCCTTTTCAGGTAATTCGCCTCCAGTGCGGTTACCCCGCCGCTGCACAACACAAGCTGCGCACTGGCCAGGCGCTGTGCAAAGTCTTCTGGCTCAAACAGGATTTGGCACTGAGAAGGCAACCCATCTCTGTTCAATTGCCCACGGTAACTTTCCACGAGCTCAAAGCGCCAATCACAGTTCTGTTCAGCCTCCGACTGGGAACTTCTCTTGAGTTGTTCGAAGCAACCGACAAGGTGGTTTTTGGGATCCAAGCGGCCAAAGGTCAGCAGGCAAGTCTTTGGTTTTCTCAGAGGCTTTTCTTCCTCGGCGAGTGCTTCTGCTTGGATGATTTTGTCGCGCAAAAAAGCAAAGCCCAAGCTTTCCTGGGTGGGGAAGCCCTCTGGCTTGTGAGGGAGAAAAACAGCGACGTTGAGATCGGGAAAGGGAACTTCATCTCCCGTGTGTTCGATGGTGATCTTCCGTGCTGTGTGGCGGGAAGACTGCCGCAAGATCTCACGTGTGAGCGCAGCATCAGCACAGTCCACGATGAGCAAATCAGAGTCTGTGGGCCTGTATTCTCCCTGTGAGGCAAGGGGGTTGAGCTTGACCTCATGACCCCGTTGCAACAGTTCGTGGGCCAAGGTTGTTGCACGAGATTGGTGCCCACCACCGCTGGTGGCGCTCCGTTCAAAAACCACGTCAATGAGCTTCATGTGGAGAGTCCATAGAGTTTGAGAAAGTTGCGGTGGGTGATGTTGGCGGCTTTGTTTTCGTCAAGCCCTTCTGTGAGGGAGTGGGCCAAGCGGGCGAACTCTGCCACAGAAAATTCTGGGAAGTCTGAGCCCAGGAGGAGCTTTTGATCGAGGCGCTGGCAAAGAAATCGCATGTCTTGAAACAGGCTGGAGTTCTGCGCGTAACAAAGGGTGTAGCTCAGATCGAGGGAGATCTCCGGATTGAATCGAGCGAGTTCTGACCAGCGCAAGAGGTTGAGGTAACCACCATGGGCGAGGACCATGCGCGGAAGCCTTTGCAACGGCTTCAGCAACCTCACAAGCTGAAACAGCGGATCTTCTGTGGGGCACTCCGTGTAACGGCCAAAGGTCATGGTGCAAATGTAAACCACCAAATCAAGTTTTGCCGCTTCTTCGATGACCGAGCGATAGGAGCTTTGATGAGAATCGAAGCCTTCGTGAGAAAAGCGCGGGTGGAGCTTGATGCCCCGATACCCCATTTCCTTCAGCTCAGAGAGGAGCTTGGGCCTGAGTTCCTCAACTTGAATTCCCGCAACTGCTACGAAACCAGGGAGTTGCCGCGTCGCCTGAAGGAACTCTTCGGGAGTTCCGTGGTCGGCCACGCCAGGAATGGACACGGCCGCCCCACCTTGAAGGGGTGTGGCGGCCAGCTCTGCCTTCAAGTCGGCAAAGGAGGCGTTCTCTTTTTTCAGGAAACGACCCGTGATGGTGGGGTGACAGTTGCTGTCGTAAAGCACGTTCATCAAAGTTGCCTCGATTGAATGCCTGTGTTGAGTTCGGCGTTGGCATTGATGGCAAAGATCATCATCCACCGGCCGTTGAAATCAAGCCAGTGAGAATCCTTTCCGGCGTCGATGGTTTCCACCCCATGGGGAAGGTTGGCCCTGAAGATGAAGACATCACCCACGCTGGCTATGGTTTCGGGAAACACGGTTTCGCCCTTGGCCTTAAAGTAAATGCCTCCAGACTCATAGTCTCTCCCCATTTGTGACATGCACAGGGTGGCCACGAAATCCTGATGGGTTCCCACGGGGTCTTCGTGCAAAGAGAGGTAACCTTCTCCTTTGGGGTAGTGCTGGAAGGAGAGGCGAGGGAAGGCAATTGAAGTTGGTGTGGGTTCAAGCAAGTAGTTCTCATCGAGCTCGGAAAGTTTGTTTTTCAGTGCAAACACCGGGTGCATGATGGAAAAGGAGTCGAAGGGGTCCTGGTTCCACGGAAACAGCGAAAACTGATGGAAAACGCCCCGAACATAAGAGCGGGGGTCATTTCTCACCACACGGTGAAAGTTGGGGGCTCCAAACCGCACGCTCTGGTATTGTGGAAAGGAGTTGCGGCCAACATCTGAAAGGTAGCGGATCTGTTTTTCAATGTAGTCTACCGGCACC
>JANQPW010000800.1 GCA_028285285.1 Silvanigrellales bacterium | reverse complement strand
AACGGCTGGGAAATTAAGATGACGGTAAAGCCACAACGCACCACCGGCGTCGCGAAACTCGACTTCCCAGCCGCAGGCGCCGTTGTAGTAGACTCCGCTCACGCGGCCCTTGGCCACCGCTACGGAGAGCATTGCTGAGTTTTTGGCGTAGTCAGTTCCAATGTGGGGGCTGGATCCGATGTCTCGGCAGGTGCACCATTGGCTTGTGATAAATGCACTTGGCATGGGCAGAGTGTAGTCGTTGTTCCTTTTTTCGGGAACAGTGGCGTGCCCCGAGAAGAGGAAGCCTTTCTCAAAGCTGCAGCCCCCGGGCTTTCCTTTGATGATGACGTTCCAGTGGTTCCTAACAAGACTGGGCTCAGCACGAAGGGAGAAGTGCATCCCTCTTTTCAGGGGGCATTTTTGCGAAGGAGGAAGAGAGTCGGAAGGGTCGGTAGAGGTTTTGAAGGTCGTGTCTCTCGTGATTTTGACCGAGAAGCTTGCTGCCTGAATGCTCGAGCTCCCCTTCGTTTGCTCTCCTGTGAGCTTTTGGGAATGGTCAATGGGAGGTTCGGGGGTGAGTTCGAGTTCTGGCGAACCGCAACCTGAAAGCGACAGGGCAATGAGCAGCGCAATAGCCGTTTGCGCATTTGCTCCCGTTCTGTGATTGGGTTGGATTTGGTTGCGAGTTTTGCAAATCATGTCAACTCCGTGAGCCGATTAGTGGGGCGTGGGTGTGTTTGGAAAAGCGCAGACACAATCAGCCTGGTTCGCTGTTCGGTCGAGAGCGCATTGTGTTTTGCCTGATGAGAAGCTCAGTGGAATGTCGCCCACCATTTCAGCAGAGAGGAGGGTGTTCCCATCGTAGCTGCTGAGAGACTGCGATAAGGTTGACAAACCAGTTGCATAGTTTTGTTGCAGTTCAAGGAATATTTCCCTCACCGAGTCGATGTCGTAGGTTGCTTGTGGATCAAAAGTCTCAAAGTCAATCTGTTGAGGGCTGCCCTCAAGCTCTGGATTGTTGAAGGACAAAGCAACCAAACGATAACTGGGTGGGTCATTGCGGAGCCACTCGGCGCGAACTTGCACAAACAGTTCTTCATGGGTGAAAAACAACGATGCATCATGGATGTGATGCCGTGCACTCAGGCTCCCTCGAGTCGCAGCGCCCGGTTTGTCACCTTCGAACTGTGACCAAACATAGGTGAGAAAGTCTTCAGAGTGGAGGAGCTCTTCAGGGCAGGGGCCTTGTGTGGTGAGGGGGATTCTTTGATTGCGGAGAGCCCTCTTATTGTCTGGGGAGAGAAACCACAGGTTGAGGAGCTCGTCGTGTGTTTGACTGGTTGCTGGCGTTGCTTGCTGGACGAGTGCTGCTGCGGTGCTCCGAGTGGGAGCAACGCTCTCTGTTTTTTTCTGGGCGTTGTCCTGAGGAGTGACCCCTTCAAACACCTCTTCCTGACTGTTGATAAGAAGCGCTGCCGAAAAGAAAATTCCTGCTAGAAATGTGCTGCCAAAAAAGAACCAGGTGAGGGTCGAACTGTGCCACTTCCTTGTGTGGAGTTTGCCTCTCCACCAGCGACGGATGCCTCTCTTGGGATGTTTGGGTAGTTGCCGCATTTTCTTTCCCTTTGTGCCTTCAGCTCTCCGTCAAAGGTGGCAAAATGATGGTGGGTCTCGCCGACACTCGGGAAGTGCCTTGTCAGTGCAACAACAAGATGGGAGTTTTCTGCCGGCCCTTTCCGTGAGAGTGTGAACACGCACCTTGTTGCCTAGGTGTCTGAGATCAGAAGAAAGTTTTGCAGAGTGCCATTTGTTGCGGAAAGGATGAGTCGTCTCAACAAGACATGGGCGTTGGAAAAGGAAAATGCAGTTGATCTATGAAGCCAGAGTGGAAAACACCAGTGAAGCACAGCTGAAGTAGATGATGATGCCGGTTACGTCGACTATGGTCGCCACGAAGGGGGCAGATGCGCTTGCCGGATCGAGACCCACGCGCTTCAGGAGAAAGGGCAGCATCGCACCAACAAGTGTGCCCCAAACCACGATTCCAAAGAGGCTGAGCGCAACAGTCAGGCCAAGAGCCCCAAACTGTGTGCCATACTCTTCTGTCCGCTGTGGCCAGAAGATCACGCGGAACAACCCTGCGAGGGAAAGAAACAGACCCAGCAGTAGGCCAAAAGACAGTTCTCGAAACAACACCCTCCACCAATCCCGCAGGGTGATTTCTTGCAGAGCGATGGCGCGCACAATCAAGGTGGAGGCTTGCGAACCTGCGTTGCCCCCACTCGAGATGATCAGCGGAATAAAAAGTGTGAGAACCATGATTTTCGCCATCTGTTCCTCGAAGTGAGCCATGGCACTTGTGGTGAGAAGAGAGCCTGCGAACAAAAGAAGAAGCCAGCCCGCCCTTTTTTTAAACAGGTCCACTATGCTGTTGCGCAAATAGGGCTTCTCAAGTGCTTCGCTTGCCCCGAGTTTTTGAATGTCTTCAGTTGCCTCTTCTTCAACCACGTCCACGATGTCGTCGAGTGTGACAAGCCCGATCAACTGACCGCCGGAGTTGACCACGGGTATTGCACTGAGCCCGTAGCGAAAAAAAGTGAAGGCCACGTCCTCTTGATCCAACTCGTCTGACACAGAGATAGGATCATTTTTCATCACTGTGTTCACCCGCGCTTGGGGATCCGAAAGAAAGAGCTCACGTAAAGACATCACACCTTGCAGTGTGTTGTTTGAGTCGGTCACATAAATGTAGTGAAAGTCTCCCGAGCGCTCCTGTTTGTAGCGGCGTCGCACCGTGTCAATGGCTTGGTACACAGCAAAGCCTTCCGGAACGGCCAAGAAGCGCGAGGTCATCAGACCGCCGGCGAGATCTTCTTCGTAGTGCAGCAGGTGCTGGACCTCTGCCTTGAGCTCAACCGGC
>JANQPW010000795.1 GCA_028285285.1 Silvanigrellales bacterium | reverse complement strand
AATCTGTTTGACCGTCGGCGGACTTTGGGCGGCGGGAAATCCGGCCCGTTTTCCAATCAATACGACCCCAGTCTGGGCTTCCATGGCACACAGCCATGGTGCGGAGCTCCCCTGCTGAGAGCCGGTTTGCCACTTGCTCAGGGTCGGAGGTCGTGCGGCCAGACTGTCTGGCATGGGAGAGTCCGGCGAGAGCCATTTTCTTTTCCAGCACAAAAAGCTCGTTCACCTTTGGCCACACAGTGCTCAAGATGTCTTGTGTTCCCAACTCACGATAGCGCTCTGAGAAATTGATTGTGAGGTCAAAGTTGTGAGCCGTGGCTTTTTCATACCCATCTGTGTCCGTTTTGGTGCCCGTCATGATGAGTGGAAAGCGTGAATGATCATCGTCGATATAGGTGCTGAGAAAGTCATCGAGGCGAAGGTGATCCTCGTCTGTAAAGCGGATATAGCGTTGGCCGTCATGAGGGTTAGATGTGGACACCGAAGTGCGAGGGTGCTCTGCCATGTGAAAGCTGTCGAGAAACTCCAGTGCTGAGCCGCGGCCGCGGTACAGGTTCATACCTGCCTTGGTGAGCTTCACGAGAAACCATGTGCGCACAGGGTTGACGAAATCGGCAATGGGGGTGACGTGAAAACTCTCAGCAACGACGCACAGATCTGGAGATGGCTCGCTGAGAGGAAAGTACCCATTCATTTCCGGCGAAGAGAAAAAACAGAGGGTTTGAGCCTGGGGCACCTGAGATTGCAAACTGGAGTAATAACCCATGGGCTTCAGGAGCTGGGCTGTGGTTCGTGCATCACACTGCTCTTTCAGAAGGTTTTCGGCTTGCTTCAAGAGCTTGCGATAGCGCAGCACTGTGCGGGGAGACCACAAACCATGGCTTCCTGATGAAACATACAATGAGACGCAGGGTCCGTGGGTGACTCGAAGAACAGATCCCAGTTCGGAAAGTTTGAGCGGATTCATGCAAACGACTCCTTTTAAAGGTGTCGCGGCGCTCTCACGGAGAGATACAAAAAACGACGCCGCAACCAGATTAAACCCAGTCGCTGCGTCAGTCTTGCAAGCCAAATGGCAGAATTCACCGGGTGTGAACCGTATTGACGACGAACTCTCAACCGCTTTGCCGGTGCGGTTGTCGCTACTCCCTAACGAGCTTGGGGGGAGTTTACGTCGAGAAGCGGCATGAGATCAAGCCTCATTTGCAGAAGTTTTTGACATCTTCTCTTGACAAGAAGGTTGAAAGATAAGCATTTCTTGTGTGAGTTTCGCTTCTTGGTGCCGGAGGAACACGCAAAATGCCCATCTATGAATACCATTGCCAGGCCTGTTCAACTCTCCATGAGTTTTTTTTGAAGGTCTCCGATCCTCATCCCAGCCAGTGCCCCAACTGCAAGGCAGAGGGCACACTGAAGAAGCAGATCAGCCAAACCAGCTTCGCCCTCAAGGGAGAGGGCTGGTATGTGACGGATTACAAGAAGGCAGAATCTAAGGGCTCTCCTGGAGTGTCTTCCGCTGAAGCGGACACAAAGTCAGAGGAAAAGCCTGAAGCAGGCAAGACGGCTTCCAAAGATCAAGCCGCCTCAACAAAAGAATCGACAAAGGAAAAGGCGCCTGCTGCCTCCACAGCAACCGAGTGATGGCATCACTTCAAGGTTTCTCCTCGTTTTTCAAAGTGGCCATGTTGACCTTTCTTTTCGAGTGAGATACCCCTTGTTCCGCTGCGGATGTGGTGAAATTGGTAGACACGCACGTTTGAGGGGCGTGTGCCGAGAGGCATGGCGGTTCAAGTCCGCCCATCCGCACCAAAAAGCCCATAGGTTCCGGAAGGAACTTATGGGCTTTTTTCTTCGTGAGCTTTAGCGAGCGATTTCTGCTGGTCTTCGGAGCCCAAATCCCAAGCTAAGGGTTTTGCACCCCTGTCCTGCCGCATAAGGGGCAATTTTTTTGCTCATCTCTGAAGCTTAGCTTGGGATTTACTATTCACGATTGGCAGCCGAGACCGTTTGCGGGCACCGTCTCTGTGCAGTGGAAAAGCCAAATTGGTCGTATGCTTGCAATGAAATCCCATTTTTTACAGCTCAGGATTTCCTTTACTATTCCCCGGCAGCATTGAGTTCGTTTTTCATTCGAGCCTCTACGCTTGACTTCACGGCACCTGCAAGCTCTAGTATGCTGTTTGTAGTCTTCTGTTGCTCAGACAAAATCTTTGAGATTGCTTCTTCTAATGGATGTGGCTGGGTGTCATGGAATCTGGATAGGATACTTTCTGCTTGTTTGCTGCCGGCCGCTAATCTCTCATGATCAGACAACTCGGATCTCAAAGAGCTGTAAGTCGCTGCAATATCCTGTTTCCGCTCGTCAGGAAGCTTTGCTACCAAAGCACATATGATGTTTATTTCTCTTTGAAATCGAGGATGATCGATGAACCGGCAGTCGAGGCAGTGGTCAGCCCAGGCTAGGACTCTATCGTCTACGTCAATTAAATTGCTATCCCTGATTTTCAAGAACTCTCTTGGCCGACGTTCAAGTATCTCACTTCTTAAACTCTCGAGAACCATTTGATACTTAGATGAAAACTCGCTCCGAAAGAAGCTGAACCAGACCCAAAAGGTGCCGAAAATGCTTGCAAGAGCTGCGTAAGGGCTGATTCCGATTACATCCCCGGTCGACAGATTACAAGCCGAATTCAAAGGTTGTGAGTCGCAATAATTTCTTACCAACTCTATTGAGTAAGTTAACAGTTCTGGGAGAAGCAATGCCCCTGGGTAAAGAGTAAAAAATGAGCAATAAACAGTTCGCAGTAATACAGTGTAGCCTCTTAGACCTAATCGATCCCAAATCCATGCTCCGAGGAGAACATTATCAATAGCAGTGGCCAGAAGTTTTGCTAATTTTTTAGCCCATACTGTCACTTTATTCACCAGGATCTGATTGTTACTGTGGAAGTGGGCATCGGAGGTTATTATCGAGAGTTTAGAATTATTTTCAGCTCTCCGAACTAATATGGATGCAGTGCAAGTGAGCAGGTCTCGCAGAAGGAGACAAATGGTTCATTATGTGAGTAAGTCAAGCCAAAACCCGGTGTCAGCGAGAATGATCACGGAACAGCTCGTCCTTGTACTTGGTAGACAATTTGGTCTGTCCAACACTCAACGAAGGGTCCCTCGTAAATGCATCTGCTTTTCGATTCTCAGATTTCAAATATGCACTTAAAATCTGCTCTCTTTGCTTAGTTGAGAGATTTTGGTACTTTAAATCAACAAACTCACGCAATTTTTCCTTGGTCGTCATTTGGTATCCCTTTCTCGGAACATAACCACGCAAAAATCACTCTCCAGTCTTACCTGACCTTTTTTTTCGCAATGAGCGGGTTTGATGGTTTTTCGCTCCGGAAGGAGAAGTAAGTCTGATTGTCGCGACTTTCACCCTCCCACCACACCCTCAATCCAGCGGATTGGGGGTGGAGCTGAATGTCGAGTGTGGGCTTATCGCAGTGGTAGAATCGATCATCACCTCCATGTTCGTTAGAGGTCGTCAGGAGGTGACATGTTCCACCCTGGAATTGAATCGTCAAACGTTCGTAGTCCGGCAAGAAAAGTTCGTCATGTGAGTAGTTGTAGAAGTCTACATTTGAATTTGGAGCGAGTGTTTCGTCGAATTTGAAGGGAAAGTCTGTGTGGCAATCTGGCTCTGAGATTGAAATCGATTTGTCACCCAGAACGACCAGACTTGGGGAGACGTTGTCTTTAAACTTGCTTCTCTTGTTCCATTGCAACCGGCCATATGTTTTCTTATCTGGAGACTCGAGTAAAATGGTTTTAAAGTCAGAAAAAGGAGGACTCTCCCAGCCTCCGTAACGTTTTCCAGACAAGCCTGCTTGCACGATTCTGAATTGGGCAAACTCAGAAGAGAAGCCCTTCTCGGGTGTGTAGACAATAAGAGACCATTCCGAGCCATTTCTTCTCAGGTCTCCCCAGTACCTCAACCAGTTCCCCTTCCTAAACGTTCGGCAGTGAAGGCCGAGCGGAATTTTCGGAGACGAAGGAAGTGCTCGCTGACCATGGGAAGCTCGTTCGGTTTTCCATTGTTCTAAAAGACCTGAGAGCCATTGACCGGTGGCCGACTCAAGATCGACCCGCTCATGTCTGTGCACATACACTCTGTATTTGTTGTTTGGAACGTCCAGAAGAAGTTTGATGTCTTTGTGGATGCCGATGATATTCCCTGCCTCATCCTCAGCGGGTCCACCTGAGTCACCCCGAGCTAGCTCTCCCTCCGGCACCTCAGCATCGCTCGGCTTGTCTCCTGTGGGGTCAATTTCCTTTGTGTGTCGGGCTTCGGTAAAAAACTCGTTGTCGAGGTCGAGCGGCCTAATATCATCTTCTTCGGACGTCCTGTGGCTTTGCGGCATTTGAGGAGTCGACAAAATGATCTTCGAGTTGATCAGTCCTAGTCGCGGAATGTAGGGGAGTAGTGTCGTGCCTAGTCCATTACGCTCGGAGCCAAGACCAAAGAGCTTCACCAACTTGTTTGGCGTTGGCCGCTCCCTTGCCAGCTGGCGAATAGGAATGTCAGGAGTCAGCTCTTCCACACGGATCACAGCAACATCTCGCTGTGGATCAGGTGGAAAGAGCACAGCACGAACCGTCACTTCTTGAGTGTAGAAGGCTGAAAAAGCCTCGTAAACTTCTTTTTTCTTCCAGTTTGAAATTCTCATCTTCGCGCCCTGTTTGTATCTCAACTCTCCTTCTTCTTCAGTGCAATGTCGTGCTGTTAAAAATTCGGCAGTGTCGATTTTGGATAGGGTACACCCTCGGTCAGGAACCTCAGAAAACCAGAGTATTCCCGGATGCAGGTCTGGATCAGGACGGTTAGTGGTGTCGGCTTTGGGCTTTGAGTGCGGCCGCACGCAACCACAAATCAAGGTGAAGGAAACACATGAGACAATTCCATAGAGAATCTGCAAGCTTCTGACGCAGTTGAAACGATAAAGAAGTTTTTCTTGCCACAAAGTTTTGGGAACTTGGCTCATCTCATTCTCTTTGTTCGGAAGTGAGTGGACTTGTCTCTTTTTTCTGTTCAAACTCTTCTTCTGTGAAGGGTTTTCCAAATCGTTGCTGAGTGCGCCCGTCTTTTGTCATCATGAAAAGTGAGCGCCGGTCGCTGTTTTCGAGCCTTTCAAACAGCTTGTTCGCCTCATCAATGCTGTAGGCGGTGTAGTAGCTGTCTCCAGTTCGTTCGCCATTTTTGTCGAGCTCGTAAACGGGAACGAGGACAATGCGACTGTTGGAATCGTAGATCTCTTCCGAGTCTGTGGGATACTCGGGCAAACCGACTTCATCGTCTTCCAGCACATGAGCAAAGTTGTCATTCAACACAAATTCGTGGACTTTCTTTTCACTTGGGAAAGTGTAGCGATCATTGATGTACAGCAGTTTCTGCACGAGGGCACTTGTTTCATGTCGATCTTCCGGGTCAGGAAATCCACTTTGATCCCACTTGATTTCATCGTTTTCCCGGTGGGCTTCCTTTGCTAGCCTCAGCTGTGCGACGGCCATTGGTGGAATATCTTCGTGCTCAAGAAGTTTTTTGTCTCCGGACAGTCTAGCTGCTTCCTCATAAGTTCCCTGAAATGAGCAGATTGTTCCGTCAGATTCTTCAGTGTCAACCAATTTTGTGGAGACTGTGGGGTTCCCCTCGGAGTCGAATGAAACGTCTGTTCTGAGTTCCGTGGTCTCTCTGTCCCAAACGACCATACATGCATCAACCAGCGTTTCCCTTTTCGCATTCCATTCCATTTCTGCGTAGGTTGTGCTGTCGAACAGACCACAGCTCGACATTGCCGTTGCAATTGCGACTCCGGCAATGGCACAGTGCACTTTCCGCGAACTCGGAGAGGCCTCTTCAGGCGATGACTTCACGCACGCAGTGGAGGCAACACTCAAAGCGGTTAAAGCAGCGATCGATACAAATTTTGGACGCATGTGCTCTTCCTTAAAGTTGCGGGAACCCCTTTAACTTTCCACCCTGAAGAGTGTATTGAACTCTAAACTTCGACACAAGCGCTTCATCGCCGCTCGGGAGCTTGATAAGAGAGCGCTTTGTCGACTTCAGCAAAGTTGGCTTAGAGAGCTTCCATCTCGGCCATAGAAAAAATTGAGTTGCGCAAAGGCATCAAACGCCTACTCTTCAGAAACTTCACTCAATGTCTTTTGAATAAATGGAGGTTTCCATGAAAAAATTGGTTATGTCTCTTCTGATTGCACTCCCGCTGACAACGGTTTCCGTTCAGGCGTTTTCGTCGAGCTCGATTCAAGAAGGATCTGAGTTCTACTGTGCCTTGACAGGAAGGTCCGCTACTTCTGGTTCTGGCTCGACTCTGATTGTGGATGGCTCCACTGAATCAGCAAATGCGACCCTGACTCTTGAAAGGGAAGACCTGCGGGTGCATCTTTCAGCTGCGGCCAACTTTTATCAACTTTACATGTACCGAATTCAGGAACCGACGGGGTTGGGAGACAGTGTCCTTTTTCAAAGCGAGGGTCCCCTTCGAAGAATGATGATTCCCAACCTTCCGGGTAGGGAGTATGACGGCGTGTACCACGAGCTCCTTGAAATCAATTGCCGCGGCACCTTAACGCCCTATTGAAACTGAGAAACTATCCGAAACCGACATCGACTTGAGTCGGTTTCGCGGATCAGTCAACCCGAACCACGCTCACATCTATTTCCGAGGTGCTGGGGTTAACCCGTGCTTTGAGGAAATGCCTTTCAATACCGTCGAGAAATTCTTGAAATGCACCGGCCCCTCCTGAGATATAGACGGGTATTCCGGCCAGATTGAAAATATCGAGAGTGTGCAGGTGCCCATAGAACATGGCATCGACCCCACCCCTTGAGGAGTGGGCAACGAAAGAGTTGGCTTCCCTTCGTGAACGCCAATGTCCTCCGCGAAGTCCGAAAGACTCTGTGGGGGCGATGTGAGAAAAGACAATGTGGGTTTTATCTTTTGCTTTCTCCAGCCAGTCTTTGTATTTTTGCCAGGTTTTCTGACTCAGGGTCCACGATGCTGAGTCAACGCTGGTGAAAACTGTGCCCTTATACTCCCAGGAGTATGTGGCTCGACCAAAAAAATCTTGGTAGCGATCGGCGCTTGAAACATCGTGATTGCCTGGTGTTGAAAAAATAGGGTATTGAACGCCCTCAAATGCATCTTCAACCTTCTGAAACTGGTCCTGCCTTGCATTCATGGTGAGATCGCCCAAAAACAAAACGAAGTCGATGTTCTGCTGTTCGTTGATGCGTTGGGTGACCTGAGCAAATTCGTCGATTCCATCTTGAATGTCGCCAAGAGCAATGAATTGAAACTCGGTGGCTTCCCGCTTTTGGGTCGCCAAAGTCACTTGGCTGGAAGCATTGAGATCGATGGTCCAGGATTTGGTTAGGTTTTCAGAGGTGTCTTCTGCAGCGAGTTCCGCGCCGTCAGACTGGAGAACGGTTTCTGGAGAAACATTTGAGATGGTTATTTTGAGGTTTTGACCGACCTCCGTGGAGTTTGTCACTGTGGCTGAAAACTCCGGTGAGCCGGCCCGGAGTTTTAGATTGTTGGCGTCGTGAGAAACCACATTCAAAGTTCCTTCCTGAGTTGAAAACTGGTAGGTTTCGCTTGTTAGTTTACCGATTTGCTCATCGCGATCGGAGCGACCGTCCATGTCATCGGCTAAGCAAGAAATGCTGAGCTGGAGTGAGATCAGGGCGAAACTGAGGCATGCGATGTTTTTCATCAGATTCTCGCTTCTAGGGTGAGATCGAAAACGCGTGAGTTTCCAAGATAGCCGCGACCGGCGAAAGTGAAGTCTTGCAAAACCGCAAATTCCAGCTCCGCAAAATACACACCGGTGAATCCTTGGGTGAGTGTGCCTATGGAAGAATCTCTCTCGTGAATGTACCCAAGAGCAGGTTTCAGAAAGTCGGAGAAATTCCAACTCAGGTCAAACCCGCCAATGAGACCTGAATCGCTCTCAATGCTCTCAAATTTCGGTGTGTGATAGTCAACGAAATACTGTTGAATTCCAACCTCATGGGTGGCGACCAGACGCGACAGATGGGGCGCCAAGAGCGAAAAATTGAATATTGACTTCAGGGTGTAGGTCAGTGTGTCAACGCAGTACAGGCCCACGAGATTGTCTTCACGGGTATAGCCAACTCTTGCATACAAGCCTTCGTTGTGGCGTGAGTTGGGGTACTCGATGAATCTATGAGCAAACTCGAGATCATATCTCGAAATGTCGTTGCTTTCATTTTTTTCGACAGCTGCAGCAACAAAACTGT
>JANQPW010000767.1 GCA_028285285.1 Silvanigrellales bacterium | reverse complement strand
GCGGCCCACAGAAGAGGTTTACGCCTGCTCATCGATGCCACAAGCTCCTGTTTTGGAGACCTGGAGCGTTTGTCTGCGATTCAAGGCATCTCACTTTTGGGAGGTGTTTCTGGAAAATGTCTTTGGGGGCCGCCCGGCATGGGTTTTGTTATGGCCGACCATGATTTTCTAGAATCGAACGATCTCGGGCGGGCAAATGCGGCAACGGTCGAAAGTCTTGATTTGAAGAATCACCTCCATTTTCAGAAATGGCACCAAGAGTTTCCGCACACGCCTCCTACGGGTCTACTGGGCGCTTTTGCGGAGAGCCTTGCCAATTGGGCAAGCCGCGATCATTGGCTTGAACAAAACCTGAGGCAGGAATTTTTTCTTGCGCTTCGGGAGGCTTTACCCGAGTTCGTGTCTGAAGTTCCTGTGAGTCATCCTTCTGTTTTCACGCGCTGTTACTCCTATGAAAAAAGTAAAGAAGCGGCATTTCAAACTTGGAGAACCCAGCTTTCCAAGAAAGGAATCGAAGTTTATCAAAACGAGCGTTATCAAAAGCCCAAAGGTCAGTTTCAGGTGGCGCTTCTTAGCCCGCTGCTTCCTCGGCAACGGGACGAGATTCTGGCTGCGTTCCAGTGGGTGAGTCATTTGGACTTGATGGGTTGAGTTGACTTGTCTTCAGGAGAGTCTTCGGCATTCAGATGGGCTTCAAAGCCGGCAATAAAGAGACAGGCTCGACGGATTTCATTTTCCACCTGGCGTATCCCTTTGGCGTTGGTTTCTGTCACCAACCCGAGGATCCCTCCCGTGAGCATTTGCTGCACAGCTCGGGCTCGAAAAAGAACCTCATTGGCCTCAAGCTGGGAGCAGCTGGCGCACTGCTGGAGGAGCCCCGCGATCCGTTGCCAACCCATTTCCACAAGTTCTGTGTTGGTGCGCCGGAGCGTGAGATCTACGGAACACAGATGAAGGTATGAGCTCCAAAATCGGGCCTCTTTCTTCGAACGCCTTGGCCATGCGAGCGATGCTTTTAAGTACTCGTTGAACATGAGTTCAGGCGTGGTGGCCCGGCTCATGTCGCGGATCACAGCCTCTTGGTACTTTTTTCGCACGAGTTGTGCAGCCTCGCTCACCATTTGCATTTTCTTGGGGTAATAGCCTTGAACCAGCTGGCGGGTGACACCAGCTAATTGTGCAATGCTTTCGTAACTGAGGGCGTCCATTCCCTGTTTTGAAAGGATCTCCACCGTCGCTTGGCAGCAGCGAAGGCGAGTGCGCTCGGCCCGACCCAGTTGCACGGTGCGGCCCACAAGAGATTTTCGGGGAGCAGACAAATCGCACTCCTGCTTGGGGTGAGGTCAAAGTGAGGCGGTGTGCCACTCTAAAAATGTAACTGTGTTAGCCTCTCTTGGAAACAATCGGTGAGTCAAATGTTCCAAGAACGCGATTGGGGGCGACGTGCAGAAATCAGCCTGTCTGATGCTTTTTTTTCTTATTGTTGCCTGCTCCGGCTCAAGCTCGAGCAGTGATGAAGGCAAGAATGACGCTTCAGATGGGTGGACCGCTTCTTCAAATCAGCACTTTCGCGGAACGATAACATGGCTAACGGGCCCCACCGTGTCCACGTATGAAAATCAGGTCGAAATAGTCTTGGAACCTGTCAATGGTGAGGCCATTGCCGATGTCACCGAAGTAAAACCTTGGATGAGTGTGCACGGTCACGGCACCGATGTTGAGAAGCAGTTGATCTCAAACAAGAAAAAAACTGATTCAGGCGGTATGACGTTCAGTGTTTCCGGTATCTACTTCATCATGTCTGGCCCTTGGGAACTTGAAGTGACCGCTCAGAACGAATCCGGATCAGTTTCGGATGTTGTGATCTATCGTTTCGATGTTCCGTAAAGGATTTGCAATTCAATAAGGAGAAGTGGATGAAACTCAGTGCGCCAATTTTGCTTTCGCTCATGCTTGTGGGTTGTTCCAGCGGGAGTTCCGACGGTTCAACCGGTTTTGTTGACATCCTCTTTTCTCCACAAGTTGAGGGCGTGGCTGTTGAATGTGGTGAAACGAAGTACAAGCTTGGTCTCAGCCAGACAGAGGTGAGTCTTCAAGAGTTTCGCCTGTACGCGCATGATTTTAAGTGGATTGACAACGACGGAAAGGAAACCGCTATTGAGCTTGATCAAGATGGGGAGTGGCAGCGCAACGGGGTCGCTCTTCTTGATTTTGCCAATGACACGGGCGATTGCAGCACGGGCAGCACAGCCACTCGAAACTTTGTTCGCGGAAAAATGCCCGCAGAGCCCGTGGCAGCGCTTTCCTTCACCATTGGTGTCAGTGAAGCGGAAAACCACCTCGATTCCGCGACAGCTCCAGCTCCCTTTAACCACCCAGGCATGTGGTGGACCTGGAAGGGTGGTTACAAGTACTTCCGACTTGATTTCAAAAATGCTGCC
>JANQPW010000754.1 GCA_028285285.1 Silvanigrellales bacterium | reverse complement strand
GCTTAAAGGTGCCTTTTTTCTTGTTGCACACGACAGGAAAAATGCGAAGCCAGAGTCGCGCGACCTTTTGCTCTCTCCGAATGAGTCGGGAGCCGAACATTCAGCAAGTCGTCAAGTTCGTTTGAGGCGGTCTTACCTCGCAGGCCAACGGCGGGTTGTCGAGGTTTCAGGCGTGAACTCAAGAGAAGATGTCGAGGCCATTCGAGGTTGGCAGGTTTTTGTGCCTCGCAGCCAACTGAGCGTCGCTGAAGACGAGGTGCTTGTCTACGATCTTGTGGGCTCCATTGTCGAGTCTCCAAGGGGGAATTTGCGCGGAAAGGTGGTCGCTGTGCACAATTTTGGTGCCCAGGAAATTTTAGAAGTGGACCCTGGGGAGGAGTCGGCTACCGTTCTGTTTCCCTTTGTGAAGCAGTTTATTGAGCACCATGATTTGGCTCGCAAGAAAATCGTTGTTTCTCATTTTGATGAGTTTGTTCGCTGAAAGAAAGGTGAGGACATGAAGTTTCGCGTGCTCACTCTGATGCCGCAGGTCTACGGCTCCTACTTCCTAGATGGGGTTGTTGCAAGAGCGCTTCGTGATGGAATTATTGAGTTTTGTGCTCACGACTTGAGAGATTTTTCTGAGAGATCTGATCGGCGTGTTGATGCGCGTCCTTTTGGGGGCGGGGAAGGTATGGTGATTCGTGCTGACGTGACCGACCGAGCCCTGAAAACGCTGAAAACCTCTGAGACGCACACAGTGTTTGTGAACCCAGCTGGAAGGGTTCTGTCATCTGCCCTTGCAAGACAATTTGCTCAGAAAAAAGAGCTTCTGATTGTTTGTGGTCGCTACGATGGCTTTGACAGACGGGTGATCGAGCAGCACGCCGATGATGAGGTTTCAATCGGTGACTTTGTTCTGAGCGGTGGGGATCTAGCAGCTCAGGTGATCATCGACACTGTTTCTCGCTTTGTGCCCGGTGTGCTGGGAAACGAGGAGAGCTCTGCAAAGGACAGCTTTGAAGGTGGTCTGTTGGAAGGACCACTTTACACACGACCGTCAATTCACAACGACTGTGAGGTCCCAGCGGAGCTTTTGAGTGGTGATCACGCGCGAGTGGCGCGTTTTCGTAGAAAGGGTCAACTGATTTTCACAGCACTCAAGAGACCAGATCTGATCCAAGAGTTGTGGGGAGAGCTGTCCACCTCTGAACAGAAGCTTGTTGCTCGCGCTTGGAAACACGGTAAATAACCCGCAAATTGTCAATTTCCCAACGGAACAGAGCAGGCATTGAAGAAGCTTCGTTGTGCAGCTGTGACATGATGGAACCATGTCGAGTGTGAACAAAACTAAAGAAAACTCTCAGAGTCCTGAATACAAGGCCGAATTTGCTGAGAAAATGCAGCGTATTGAGTCTTTTCTACGCCTGGTTGATGAGGTGGGGCCAGAGCTCGCCCAGCTGAAATCAACCAGTTATGAGAGTCTCAACTCACGTGAGCGAAAAACCCTCTCTCATATATTGAACCTTCTGGACCAAGCAGCGTTCAAAAGAGCACAGTTTCAGCGCATTATTGAAGAGTGGAAGCGGCTGCAGCCCGATGACACAGGCAGTTTGCCTGAGGCGAAAGAAGGCAAAAGTGAGCCACAGCTGCGGCTGAAGAATCTGCGCCAGGCTATCGAATATAAATATGCCCGCTCAGTTCCAAAGGCCCTTCTCACTCGCATTCGAAACTGGGAGCACGATCTTCGGGAGTCGGCGGCTCGATCATTGAGTGATGAAATTGAGGGCGCCTTCCGATTGCTTCTCGAGCAGAAAGAGGAATGGGACAGAAAGTGCGTTGGAGCGGAGTTTGGATCGCCTGGGTTGACGACTCGTTTGAAGTCTCTCTTTCGCTACTTCAAAACAAAGACACTTCAACAGGAAATAGAAGCAGACAGACTTCGCTTGGAGTCGGTGAAGAGTCAATGTCGCAAGCATCAGGATGGCTGTCGGTTTTTGGCAAATGCCGTTCTTTGTCACTTTAAGATATTTGATAATCGCGACTCTTCAATGATGAAACGATTTGAGAAGGTCACGCGCTTGGAGTGCGAACGGGAGATTGGTCAGGGCATCCTCAACCGCGGTCAGTCGCTGTTTCAGCAGGGGCGTAGTGAGTACGAGTTGCTGAATCAAAAGTCGAGGTACTGTGTTGAAGCGGCTCAGTTTGTTCGCTCGCGGGCGTTGACCCAGCTTGAAATGCGTCGACTTTATGAGCGTCAAAAACTCACATCTCCAGTGGCTGCTCTCGAGAGAACTCTGCATTCTGGTTTGCTGTTTCTAACGGCCGATTTTGCTGATGAGCTCGACAAAAGAAGGGAAAGACTTGAGTTTTTGAAGCTCGAATATCAAACACAGCGAGAGCAGTTGCTGCGTCTTCTTGCACCAGTTGGACGGTATCTCGAGCTAGACAATGAAGGCGATACCTTTTCCGAGGATTCATATGAAGCGTTTGTCGCACTTGCAAAAGAAGCTCAGCAAAGGGTTTGAAGAGCTTCGCAGTTTTGTGTCGGAAAACCAGGATCTCTGCGATTTGGGAACAAAATCCGTTCCGGTCACCGGCGACTGGCATCGCACACGAGGACGGCTTGCCGAACTGGAGCAGCTCTGCGAAGAGCTGAGAGAGCATGAGAAATCAACGGGAACAGGGTCGGTTGAGCTCTATTGGCTCAGCCGGGTCAACGAGTTGATCCGCCAAAAGGTCGATCTTCATCTCAAGGGGCGAGAGTGGGAGTTTTTGGGAAAGGCTGCATACGAGATTGGACGTCGTATGCGAGGGCTTGTTCCCCATGAGAGACTCATGTCGCTCATGGACACAAAAAAAAGCGAAGGAGAGTTGCTCAAGGAGTGGGCTGCTCAGTCTGACGAAAACCTCCGCCTTTTGAAACTCCTTGAAAAGACCGAGGAGGCGTATAAACAGCAAAGCCAACAATCGACGTTCTGGAACATTGCAGTTGAAAATGCTCAGGCTGCTGTTGCTCTCGGTAAGTGGGAAGAGTCATTTTTGCAGGGTTCTCTGCTCCATCCGGGGTGGCGCACGCAAGACGACGAACTGCTTTCCCGAGGTTGGACGCTGCTGGAGCTTTCCACAGTAGAGAAACAATCTCTTGAAATGGAAGAAAAATTGGAGACTCTGCATCAGGACTTTGAGAACGCCACTCGCCTCATTGCACACTTAGAAGATGATAGCGCCGTGCCACACTCCCATGGTGAAACACGTGACTTTGCAAAAAAATGTGCGATGCTCGCCCGAAAGTACGACTCCGAAACAAATACGGCGATATCCGCCGAGTGAGTCAGAGAGTCGACACTCATACTTCAATGAGGGAATGATATTCTCTGGTAAGCACGACGTGAGAGCAGGTTTGAGGGTCGTGTGCTGTTTATCTGTCTTGGTAGCCCGTCTGGTCTTTCATTTAAGGAACGGCTCATGTCCCCTGTTGCTTCCAGGTTACTGCGAACAATCGCGGTGCTCTTCTTGCTTATCTCCACTGTTGCTCTCGGCGCACCTCGCAGATACAAAAACGCTTTCACCGGCGTGCGACCTTCCGCAATGGGTAATGCCTTCACAGCTGTTTCTGATGACGCCAATGCCCTCTACTATAACCCTGCCGGTTTGGCGCGTCTTGAGACTTGGAACCTTGATATTCTGAGTGCCATTATTGGTGCAAACAACGCGCTGGCTTTCAATTTCGCGAATGTGTTAGACATTTATCAAGGTGGACAGAGCTCCAATACCAATGACCCTTCCCAGGTCTTGGAAAACATGCGTCCTGTGCTAACAGATCTCTCCGGTGAGAATCATTTCGCCCGTGTGGGCCTGAACCCGAGTCTTGTTATGAGGAACTTTGGCTTTGGTCTGTATAGCGGAGTCGAGCTGGAGTTGGTTCCTCACGCTAATGGCCTGCCGACCATTCTTGACGTTTCTGTTTTGGCAGACAATCAAGCGCGCTTTGGGGGCGCCTATACATTTTTTGGGAAAAAACTATCGGTTGGGGCAACTTTGAACCTCCACGCCCGCGCACTCGCTATTGTTGATGAGTTTGGTGTCTTTCGTGTGGTGGACATTGCCGAAGACGATGAAGCCCTCCAGCGCGAGGTTGAAAGCAGTTTTGCCTCGGGATGGGGCGTTGGTACGGAT
>JANQPW010000755.1 GCA_028285285.1 Silvanigrellales bacterium | reverse complement strand
TGATTCCCGCAGCACCATGGGCTGCAACAAAGCCGAGGGGCAGGGCAGCGACGTCAAGCACGTCTGCACCCAGATCGTGACGCCGCACCTCTGCTGCAGTGGCACCGCTAAACTCAACAAGGCCTGCCGATCCTGCACTTCCCAAGAGTTTGCCCTCGCTCCAAGCGAGGCCCAAGAGAGATGCACCTACCGGTTGAGTGCCTTCCGGCTTCCAAACCAGGTCTCCACTATCCGTCGCAGAATAGACGCTCAGCTTC
Source organism: Silvanigrellales bacterium (assembly GCA_028285285.1). Lineage (GTDB taxonomy): Bacteria > Bdellovibrionota_B > Oligoflexia > Silvanigrellales > Silvanigrellaceae > JANQPW01. The sequence goes on along the minus strand of JANQPW010000755.1, from coordinate 5,162 downwards.
GCGCCATCTGCCACCGCAAAATGGGAGTTGGAGCTGCTGGCAAAGAGTGCGGGAGCCTGTGAAAAGGATTCACTCAGCGCCTGTGCAGCTCCTAGAGAGTGAAGTGCAAGCCCTCCATTCCCTCTCAATAGAATCACGGTTTCGTCGTTCACAGCCAACAACTCTTCTGCAACACCTCCAAGAGGAAGGCTCGCACCCAGTTGGATGTTCGTGAGGTCTAGAACCGAAACCTGTTGAAGCGTGCCGTTTTCGAGCTGAACAAAGCAAGACAGGAATGAACAGTCCATTCTTGCCCCTTTGCTCGGCAACGAGACACGACTGCTCTCTGTGAGGTTTGTGGGGTCAGAGAAATCAACCGCAATAACATCGTTTTCGCTGAGAAGAATAATGCTCTGCCCCACAACATCGGCGTCTTTGAGGAGGGTCTCCGCAAAGACATTTGCAAGAACAGGAGCTGTTGGATCGGACACATCAACACTCAAAACCGAGGAGGCAGTGACCATCGCCAGCGGCCCGCCTTGCTGAGCATGTAGCCAAAAGGCCGACTCGGCCAATGGGATTGTGGCTAAGAGGGCAGCTGTGTTGAGCCCAGAAACATCAAAAATCATCACCTGGGGAGCTGCACTATCTGCTGCAAAAAGCAAACTCCCAGCCGAGAACACCCGATTGAACTTCGCGCCGTCTCGGGCAACCCGACCGGTCACTTCAGCGCTCCATTGCGCTGGGTCTGTCTCACCGTTCTTCTGGATCGAAAGAACTTCAATTTCACCCGACTCTGTTGCAGCTATGATCCTCTCCAGGTCGCTCCAGGCATCAACGTAACCATCCCCCGAGGGGCTCTTTCCACCAACCTGAAACGACTGGAGCGCCAGCTCAGAAAGCGACCCGTCGACACGTGAAAGATGGATGCCAGAGCGGCCGCCTGCGGTAACCATAACTCCCTGCTCAACAAGACCGCGAAAATGCCAGCCACCCATTTGCTGACCAACCTGTGCCGCAGAAACAGTCAGTTCCGAAGACTCAACAGTGGTTGTGCTGGTTCCATCGTCGAGACCAACAGAACAGGTGATGCGATCTCCTTTTTTCGCAACTCCAGCAGCGAGCTGGTTTTCTACCATGTCTTCCTGGGGAACCTCTGTTCCATTAACACTATAAGATACTGAAATCGTCACATCGTCGCCATCGGCGTCTGAGCTTTCGCCAAAACGACAACCCAAGCGCCTCAATGGAGAGGCAGATCCTGCAAGCTCAGACCAAACGGGCTCGCTCGCCAATTCGGGCTTAGAGTTGGAGACGACAACCTTCTGACTGTAGGAGAAGGGGTCGTTTGATCCAAAGGCCCGAGCAGCGCATTGCCACACTTCACCCACGACCACCGCCGATTCAAGAAAAGATGCAGTTTCGGATTCTATTCTCTTTTCATCCTTCAACCACAGGAACTCCCAAACCGTGCTGTCTGCATCCGCTTCAGTGGTAGGGTCAACCGCGTTACAACGAAGCACAGAGCTCACTCCAGGCTCTGACGGTGTCAATGACACCAAAGCATCTCCCAACAACTCCCCGCCTATTTCCAAAACAGGGCTGTACAACACATCGGACTCAACGCCTTTTCGTTTCACACCGCAGCGAAACTCACCCTTCTCGTCTCCGTCCACCAAGAAGCTCTGAGAGTTCGCACCGACGATGATCTCTCCGTTTTTCTCCCAAGAAAAATCATAACTGCTCAAAGTCCCCTTAGGTTGACAGATGAGAGAACCATTCCGAGAGGGGTTCCGTGCAATGGTAGGAGGGCTCCCCACAAACCCAGACCCAGTGTCGTTCTTCTCTTTTCGTTCAACGAGGTCAGGCAAGATGATCCCGAGCTCTTGCTGGTTCTGCTGCGAACCTTTTATGGCTGCGAGCATGCTATCGGACAAAGACTCAATTTCAATTTGAGATCCCTCTTTGGCGTGGGCAACGAGATGCTCGAGAAGAAGATCTCTCATGAGAGAGGGGATGGTCTCAAAGAACTCGGCCCCAGCCCGATTTTTTGCCAGGAAGGAAAGCGATGAAATACCTTGAACAGTTTCAAGGGGGGTTGCTTCAGCCTCATACCAAGCAGCAACCAACCCCCGACCGAGCTGATCGAGAGCTTGAATGAAGTCAAACTCAATCTGTTCAAGTGTGGAAAGAGTTTCGGCCTCCTTAAGAAGCTCCACTCCGGCAGACGCACTCAACTGCGAGATCATGGTCATGGGCTGAGCATTTTTTGAAAGGCGGTCCACCAAAATGGAGCTCCAATCACTCACCACCGTCGCGTAGGTATCTGTTGACTTTATGGTATGCCCATCTATCGCAAGCTGCAGCTGGAGAGTCACATCGCTCCCCAAGCCAGATTGATTCACAATTTGCAGAAACTTCTCTCTCAGACCACTAAGACTGTCTTTACGCGTTGGAACTTCATTGTCGGCAAGAAAGGCCACATCGACCGGTTCGGGTTCACAACCGGAAGACAATGGAACAAAAGCGCACAGCAAATAGAGAAGAAGCGCCCTTTTCAAGCCCACCACGACTCCCATACAGCTTGGGACGAAGAGCCTGTTCTTTCGCCCCCTTTTCACTGGTGTCATCGGCAACTCAACGAACAGAGGTGAAGACTTTTTAAGATTCTGTTTTGAGGAGATCGCAGTTGGGTGAAGTTTGAGCTGAAAGCCTCGTTCACAAGGTCTCAAACAGTCTTTTTTTATTCCTCATTTTCAGTGGGTTGATGAGTTTCCTCAAGAAATTCCGAAAAACTCCCGATCCCATAACTGTGAAAACATCGCTCGTTCTTCTGTTGTTGTGATGAAGGCTGTAGGAGTTGCAAATGCTGACTGTTCAAAAAACAAACAAGAAAAATCCCCTCAAGATTCTTTCTGTAAACGCCGGCGTTTTAGCCCTTGCAGTCATCTTGCCTGCTTGTGGGCCCAAATCGTTTGAGGCACAACAAAGATCAGGGAGCGTTCCCCCCCAGGCCCCAGCAGAAACGCGGCAGGCGGCAAACCAAGACGCTCAGACTCCTCACAATAGTCAAACGGTCACTGAAGTGCCCACTCCGGAAACGACGCTCCAACCCAACACGGAGAATGACACCCCCGATCTGGGAAGGGTGCCGGAAACCACAGAAACGGCAGAAGGCCCGGTGATGCCCGATGCGGCCACAACCGTGAACCAGGTTCCGGGTTTCACAGAAACGACAGAGCCGGCTCAAAAGCCTCAAACTTTGCCAACAACCACAACCGAAGAGCAACCGCAGCCTCAGCAGCCCAGTTATGTCGACGAAGACGGCAAAGCCCTCAGCTCTAGTGACCTCGCCACAGTGGAAAGATGTCTGGCGCAGTGGCCCAACCACCCCTTTAAGCTTGGGAACCGATACCGAGTGCGCAAAATTTCAACTGCGCTGTCGTTTGGTGGAGTCACCTTAGGAGGGAATGACTCCCCAACCGCAGAGCCAAAGCTCGTGCTGATGACAACTTCTGTGAACATCAATGTACCTGGCTTCGACGGAATTGCGACTTACAACTTCATGAACCCAAACGGCTACTATTGCATCAGCAACCAGGTCAATGTGCTGGCGGTCGTGAACTTCAACCTGCACTGCAAAGCGCACTTGGCCTCCAGCAGCAAGCAGTTCAACGTTCTCTCGCCTATTCCAGGAAACGTCTCACAAAATCAGTACAACTTGCTCTCGAATGTGTTTGTGAACCGCATTTGCAACTGAGCTCAAAGGTGTTTCATAGAACTGAAGAGACTCACCCTGTTCTTCCCAGTCGCTTTCGCCGCATAAAGGGCTGCATCTGCACGACGCACGAGTTCCTCTGAGGACAGAGCATCTGCCGGTACCATCGCTGCCACTCCCAAGCTAATTGTGACAACACCTCCCTCCTCCCTGCCGGGATGAGGTATTGCGAGATTCTCAATACCCTTTCGCATGCGCTCCGCAACGATGTTGCCACCCGACTCGTCGGTATCTGGCAACAAAATAGCAAACTCCTCGCCCCCGTAACGGCACACAAAGTCTCCAGGACGAAGACAAAGCGACTCCAACGCAGACGCTACGGCAATCAAGCATTTGTCGCCTTCTAGGTGGCCACTGTGGTCATTCAGCTCCTTAAAGGCATCAATATCCACTATGATCAGCACAAGGCTTGTTCCGCTCCTGAGCTGCCGGCGCCACTCCGATCGCAAAACTTCAGAAAATCTTCTGCGGTTGGATATCTTTGTGAGCGCATCGGTTCCAGCCAGTTGAAGGAGTTCTCTCTCCCGGCGTTCCATGGCCGACACATCCCGGATCACACACACCGTGTTGTCTTTCCCAACCGAAGTGAGACGCAGCTCGAAGCAAGTGAACTCTCCCGCACGAGCCGAGCCGAGATCTTCGGCTTCCCCAGGCGCAGCGCTGCCCTTCAGCCTCACCACTTGGTTCTTTCCATCGTGACCTTCAAGGGCTGCAAACTCACGCACAAGACCCTTCACATGAGGATTCAGCGACAGCGTGTCTCGCCCCTCGCGCAAAGGATCAAAAAGCTGCAGTAAAAGGCCCTCCGGCGGCCGGTTGAACTCAATCAGTTCACCCTCGGGGCCAACCCTCAACACGAGATCGGGAACAGCCATCAACGTTTCATTCGCTCGCGCCTCAGTTTCCTGCAACAACCGCATCGCTGTTTGAAAGCGCAGCTGGATCTTCATGCGTTGGATCATCACTGGTAAATCAAGTGGTTTCAGAACATAGTCGTTGGCGCCCTTTTCCAAAGCCTCCAAGATAAAGTCAGCATCTGCATATCCGCTGACCATCATCACAGGCAGCTCTTCGCTAGGATGGTTTTTCCGAATTTGCTGAAGAATCTCAATGCCGGTTTGGTCAGGCATCACAATGTCAAGCATGATCAGGTCAAAGACCTCCCGCTTCAAGAGCTCAAGGCACTCCTGGCCTGAGCCAACCGCTGTCACCTCCATATGATTACGACGGATTTGACGGGTAAACAGGACCCTCACTTCTTCGCTGTCGTCTACCACAAGCACACGGGGTTCGATCCCAGACATAGGAGACTGCCTCCAATCTTCTTTCCTTCTCCTATACCATTTTTTGCGCTTGTCTTCAGTTGCTGAGAGTTGTGAAGCCCTGACTTCCGTAGAAAAGGCTA
>JANQPW010000711.1 GCA_028285285.1 Silvanigrellales bacterium | reverse complement strand
ATGTCTCGTGTTTCCACGGCCACCTGACCAGCCTTCAGAAAGGTTGAAATGATCGGTAGCAATGACTGCGTTGCTAGGGCTGGGGCCTCGTCTGTGTGGGTGTAAATGATCTTCGAAGACATAGAGCATCCTGCTTTTGGGTTGGAAGGGCGATCCGGTTTTTTTGTTGGGGTGAGATTCGAAAAGAAATGAGCGCTTGTCAAGATCGCTTGAAGCGTGGCTGGTGGAGCGCATTTCAGGCAGAGCTACTATGCAGCTGGTTTCGCCATGGCCTCCAAGAGCAACTCGAGCGGCTCAGAAAAACAGGCATCTGCAGCTCCCTCAATGGGAACATTTCGGATCCAGTTTGCTTTAAAGAAGGGCACGCCGAGTTGGCGGGCACCGGCGGCATCAGAAGCGCTGTCTCCACAGAGCCAAGATACCTCAGAGGCCTGAACGAGATCGACAAGACCCTGTGGTGGCTTGGGTTTGCTCGCGTCAATGGCTTCACACGCAAAAATGTCTTCAACGTGGTGATCAAGGCCCATAGTCTGCAACGAGCTCTTGGTTGTGCCAAGGTCTCTCGCTGTCCACACCACGATGGAATGCCCTGTGTCTTGCAAACAGGAAAGCAAAGTGGAAACCCCGGTGTGGGGCTGAATTTCTGCCGCCAGCGGCTCCCACGCGTTTTGGAACTCCTTGAGGAGGAGGAGAAACTCGTCGGGATCATTCCATCCAAAGCCAGCAAAAAACTCGGGAAAGGTGGGCCGAGCCTTCTTGCGGAGTTCATCATCTGAAAGGGTGTGCCCCAACTTGTTCTCAATAACCTTCCGAACGGCGCGCAAAAAGAAAGGGGTTGTGTCACAAATTGTGTCGTCAAAGTCGAAAATGGCGAGAGGTTTTCGCCCAGACTGCTGGAGCCGCTGTTTCTCGGCTTGGATCACACTTGCCAGACTCTGATTGTGGTACTTAATAACGCCCTGTTTCAAGCGCAGTGAGACCGTGGCATTGGGGTCATCTGCGGCAATAGGCGTGCTGAAATTCAGCAGTGGCGC
>JANQPW010000698.1 GCA_028285285.1 Silvanigrellales bacterium | reverse complement strand
TTCTGTGATGGAAGAACTGAGTTATGCCGAGCCGGGAACCTGTCTCAGCTATCTGGCTCACACGCTCTTGTTTGTGCACAACTTGGCGCAAAATGGCAGCCCCGCTCAGCTTGAAAAGTACCTGCCTCCCACTATCCAAGGGCAGTGGGTTGCAGGAATGGCCATGACCGAGCCCGGAGCCGGCTCAGACGCGGTGGGAATGAGCACCCGGGCAGAGAAAAAGGGCAACCACTATGTTCTCAATGGGTCAAAAATGTTCATCACCAATGGCCCCGTTGGAGATGTGTTTTTGGTTTATGCGCGCACGGGAGAAGACAAAAAGAACCTCTCCACCTTCATTGTGGAGCAGGGGTTTGAAGGCTTTTCTGTGGGCAAAAAACTGTCCAAAATGGGCATGCGCAGCTCACCCACGGGTGAATTGGTGTTCAAAGACTGTGTGGTTCCTGAAGAGAACCTGGTGGGAGAAGAAGGGCAAACCCTGCAACACATGATGAAAAACCTGGATATTGAGCGCGTGGGTCTGGCTGCGATGTCGCTCGGCATTGCACGCGCTTGCCTCGATCACTCCCTCAAATATGCCTCAGAGCGCCAGCAATTTCAGTCGCCTATCATCCATTTTCAGAGCGTTGGAGACAAAATAGCCAACATGTACACGGGTTATCGAGCGGCTCGCGCTCTGGTGTATGAGGCGGCTTCGGTGATCGACGAGGGCCGGAGAGCCAATCAAGAGGCTGCGGCGGCTAAGATTTTCGCTTCAGAAATGGCCACCCAAGTGGCTCTCGATGCCATACAAGTTTTGGGTGGTTATGGATACATTCGTGAGTTCCCCGTGGAGAGGCTCATGCGCGATGCCAAGCTCATGGAAATCGGTGGGGGCACGAGCGAGATCCTTCGGTCGATCATTGTGAAGGAGTTTCTCCGGAAGATGCCAGTAAGTGGCTGATATTCTACTGTAAGGTGAACACGGTCAGAATTGTGAAAAAGAAAATGGAAAGGCTTTTCTTCTGTGGTTCCTCAAGCTTGGTTGTGAGATGCCGAAAGTGACTCTTGAAGGTGGCACGTTGTGTGCTTTTTTCGCTTCAGGAGGTCAAAATGAAAACTCGAAACTTTGTTGTGCCTGGTGCTGTGCTCTCTCTTTTGATGAGTGTGTCTGCTCTTGCCCAGGTTTCCCCAGCTAAACATGACACTCAGATTCCGCAGAATGCTGTGCATTGTGTTTCTAAAAAGGCTTCTTTGAGCGGGCCAAAATCCAGCATCAAAGTGTCGACTGAAGAAGCAAAATGCGCCCGCAAAATGAAGACTCTCAGCAAAGAAGAGCTGAAGGAAGTTTCCAGCCAAGCCACTCGCCAGTGATCCCCATTCGAGGGGGTTTTGCCCCCTCCTATTGCCTCGAGCCCCGCTGCTCGGGGATTCCATTGCGGGAAACCCATCCGCTTGTTAGTCTCAGTCAAGGGGTTGACCTTCGGGTCACATCGAAGAAAACTGGGTTTTTTTGCTAGCGCGTGTCGTGGTGTGAACTTTGGGCTGGGAAGCCTTTGGTGCTTGGTCTCGCGTAGTGGCGTCGAATGGACACAATATGCATGACCACTCTGAAGGATTGAGGATTCACAAGCTGCCCCAGTCTTCGGATCGGCTGCCGCTGTTTATCGTGGGAGACGTGCATGGATGTGCCCACGAGCTGCGGGCCCTTGTCACTGAGGCACGCAAGAAAATTCGCGAGTTTCAGTTGGTTTTGGTGGGAGATCTCTTCACCAAAGGCCCTGATCCCGTGGGGGTCTATGAAGTCGTGAGAGAAGAAAACGCCATCTGCATCAAGGGCAATCACGACTGGGCGCTCCTGGCCAGTCTGCACCAGGCGTATCGCCGTGGCACCACGTCTTTGCCAGAGCACACTCAGCAAACTCTCCACATGATCCGCCACCACAAACGTGCTATCAGTCAGTTTTTGAATCAAATGCCTCACGCTCTGGTGTCGCAGATCGTGCCCGCCGTTGAGAGAGCAGGATGGGAAGACTCCTATCCTATCCAAATTGTTCATGCGGGGGTGGATCCAACTAAGGGCTTGTTGCAAACCTCTGAGCGCATGATGCTCACAGCTCGCTATGTGCGTTGGGAACGAGAGGAGTCTGGCAGCCGTAAATTGTCTTTGGTGCCCTTGTCGTTTCGCAAAGAGTCTATGGCTGAAAAGAAGCGTTCTGCCGATGGCGAGTCGGAGTGGCTCAACCACCTTCCCGAAGATCGTTTCCGCTGGCACGAACTGCATGCGGGCCCGGAGCTCATCGTGTTTGGTCACGACGCCAAGCAAGGCTTGTTTCGCAAAACTCTGCCTTCGGGCCGACCCATTTGTGTGGGTCTCGACACCGGCTGCACCTATGGTCGAAGCCTTACGGGCTACTTTCCTGAAACCGACGATGCGGTGCAGGTGCCGGCGGCAAGGCAGTACTTCAGTGTGGTCGAGAATGTCATTCTCACGCGCCGCTCGCGACCCCCCGGAAGTTCAAGTGGTGCTTCATGAAGCCCCCTGAAACCGACATGCCCCGTTCGGCGATTGATGCTCGTATGTGCCTGCGCCTTTTGGCTCGGCTCATGGTGCAAGACAAAGCGGTGGTGGCGCGCAACTACGCCAATGGTGGGTGGCATCAGTATTCGGGCCGCGACTTTGTGGCCCATTTGGGTCGCGCGGCAGAGGGTTGGACCGATTGGTTGGCAGAAAGGGAAGATTCTCCCCGTTCTGGCAAGAAGAGTGGAGCATCGGCACAACCCCGTCGGTGCCTCATGAGCTTGGCAAGCCAGTCTTATGGATCCATGGTCACAACCACCGCTGCCCTTTTGGTGGGCATGGACGTGGTTTTTGCGCCCGAGCAAGCCACAGATGCTGGCTTGGTCGACATTGCCAAACACTTCGGAGCCGATGCGCTGTTGTGCGATCCTCACCGTCCCTTGCCCGCGGGCTGGGACAAGAGCCTTCCGGTGTTTCACACCGTGCAAAAAACATGGGCGGCGGAAGACCCGTCGCCACCTCCGCAGATTTTGCGTGACTATGCCGCCCTGGAAGAGGGGAGGCGAAAGGGAACTGGGCACGGAGTTGAAGCTGTTCCGGGAGATCTGCTCTTTGTTTCCATTGGCAACGATGGGTTTCAACAGAAGGTTCGTCTCACGCTCAACAGCTTGATGGTTGCTGCGCAAAATTTTGTGCTGCAGGTGGGTGTGCCGGCTTCGGTGCAGTGGAACTCCATTGAACTGATCTCGCTGGCTCACCCCTTTTCTCACACGGCTCGTTTTGCGGTGCTCTTGAAAAAGGGTGTGTTGGGTTATGGCAACCCCGATGCTGAATGGGAAAACAATCTGTCCATTTTGCGACCCAGCTGTGTGTTTGTGGGGCCCACGGAGTTGGAATTGGTGGCAGCCCACATCACGGAAACCCGGCGCCGCAATCGCTTCCGCTCCCGGGCGGCTCTCAGTGAGGGGTTGCGCCGGGCTCGAGATTACCTCCAGAGCGGGCGCTCGCTGAAACTGTCACCAGTGGCCTTCGGTGTGGCTTCCCGAGTGCTGCGCTCGGCGTCGCGCAGTTTGGTGGGTCCAGCCTTTCTGGAAGAGGCTGCCGGTCAATTGAAGTTTGTGGTGCATGGGCTCAGTGCTGCTTCTCGCACAACCGTTCGTGCTTTGGAGCGTTTGGGTGTTCCGGTTGTGGAGACTTATGGCAAGACTGCTGGGGCTGGGCTCTTGAGCTCCAACACCTTCAACCAGCCCCACTTTGGGCTTGTGGGTTCTCCGCTCGCACATGTTTCGTTTCGCTTGGGAGGAGACTCTGTTCTGGAGTACCGCATCAGTAGCGAGCACTTTCCAAACAGTGGAGAGTGGGTGTCAACAGGAGATGTGGCGCAAATGACTCCCCATGGTTTTTCCATCGTGGGCCGCAAACAACACCAACTCATCACCCGGGGAGGGGTACTCATTTCCCCAGCGCGGTTTGAACGTCGCATCACAGAAGCGGCTTTGATTGAACAAGCTTGTTTGGTGGGCGATGGCAGGCCCTACTTGGCAGCACTCTTGGTTCTGTCTCCTGAAGCCAGGGCGGCCAACACACGAGATCCGGAGTCGGTTCGGGTGGAAATTGAGGCGATCATGAGCACCATCAACGAAACACTGCCCCGAAATGGAACCATCAAAAAAATCGAGATCCTCGATTCCCCTTTTCTGGAGTCTCGGGGAGAGGTGTTGCCTAACGGCCAGATCAATCGCCTGAAAATTGCCGAGTCATACGCAGACATCATCGCAAAGATTTATGCGGGTTCGGAAAAGAAGAAAGAGCGGCTGACAGCCCAAGATAACATCTAAGTGTCTGCACTAGCACCGTAAAATGTTATAAATTGATTTTATGTGCAGAAACTCCGAAGACTCCTCCGGGAGGATTCGATGAGACTCAGAGCACTGTTCGCGGGGGTGGCCTTGATCCAGGCGTGTTCTACGGCGCAGAAATCAGGCTCCTGTCAAATGGCCATGTCAAACGGCGATCTGCAATCAACACTCGATCCGGTCACGGTGGGTGGTTACATTGATCTTGTGGTGAGAAAGAGCCTTAACACTCAGGCCACCGAAACCAATCGCTGTGTGTTCAATGCTTACCCCCACAAAGAAGTGGGCTCTCGGCGCTGGCGCATGTCTTTCTTTTTTGCCAAGCACTGTTACCATTTCGACACCTCCCTTGTGGAGTCTCTTCGGTTGAACTTCTTTGACTCCAAGGGAAAGGTGTTTGTCACAGACCTTCCCTTTCTTCCAGACTTTATGAAGCGCCGCAGTGAGATTGAAAGTGCTCTTCGCGGCATAGGAATGGGAGATGCGTTGCCCGAGTTGTCCGCGGCGTTGTTCGGGTATCATGATCCTCGCGATCCGGTCAAAAGAGTTTCGTCTTCTTGTCTGCAGCAAGACGAAGCCACTTTGGTCAACTTCAGTGATCGCAGCATTTGGACCGACACAGAAAACTATCAGATTTTGTGCTTCAGCAGCACCGATCTCGATAAGCAGCTGGGAGAGGTGGATTTCTCTCAGACCACAGATGCTGAATACGAGAGTTTGAGGAGCCGGTTTCAAGATCAAATTCAACCTGAGAATCCGGGGCGTGTGTCGGAGCCAAAGGCATTGGCTTTGGTTCAGTCATACTCCAACGCACTCCTCTCGCTTTCCGCTCGTTCCCACGAGTACCCAGCCGTGCTGCTCGCCGAATTTGAGATTTCTGGCTGCCGGGAGCGGGAGAGCGATGAGGAGCTGTCTCGAGCAGTGAGTTCACAGTTTCACAAGCCGAAAGGTGAAAGAGTTGGTGGCAAGAAAACACGCCGTGAATTGAGTCTGGAAGTGCTTTCCACCTATGAGAAACATGCCTGCGCAAACAAGCAAGAGTTTTTACAAGCCCTCAAACCCTTCTACAGCATTCGGGGCAAGGACGGTGCTGAAGTTTTGAGCTCCCTCGGTTACGACATTCGTCGTGATCCCATCGAGCTCTTCGATTTGAGCTGGCAAGACACCCCCATGGGCAAGGCCTATTTGGGAACCAATTGGCATCAGTACAATGATCAGTCGAAGAAGCTCATCGAACTCAACACCGTGTTGGATGATGGTGCGGGCAACTTCAGTTACCGTGCTATCAAAGATATTCCCGCAGAAGATGTGCTCGACGCCAACGGCACGCTATATGTCGTGATCCCGCGAGCACAAGCTCTTCCGAGCTTTGGCCGCACCGACAGCGGCTCGCTGCTGAGTTTTTACGGATTGTTCCCCTTGGGTGTGCTCTCAACCGTTGATCGCGAACCCGTCACGGCCGGAGCGTCGATCACACCGTTGCCCACGGCTGGCTCCACGACTGTTGCGCAGCGGGGCTCTCGACGGAGCAGCGAGGGTGAATCGGAGGCTGAGGCCAACCCAGGATCTCCCTTTGTGTCGGCACCTTCGGGAACGGCACCAGC
>JANQPW010000684.1 GCA_028285285.1 Silvanigrellales bacterium | reverse complement strand
CTCGAGGGGAGTTGCCGCAACTGAAGCCAATCGCTCCTCCCCTTCCACCAGAAAGTAGTGGGTTGTGAAGCGCTCAGCGGAGAACACGGTTGGAAAAGTTTCACAATAAAGAGTCGTGTCAAAAGACTCACTGAGATCTTGGCAAAGCTCAACCACACACTCTGGCCTCAGTTCAGTCCACTTCAGGGTCCTCAACTGTCTGCCAGAAGCTGCGTTCATTCCGCCACACCCTCTTCTAAAAGGGAGCCAATGCGTTCTCCCATCTTTACAAAGGTTTCTGTTCCTCCGAGACTGTGCTCGACGAGATCTTCATCAAAAGAAACGGCTCCTTCTTCAAAGAAACAGATCACCGTGCTCCCACCAAACTTAAAAAAGCCCTTTTCATCGCCCCTGCTCACCCTCATTCCCGCGCGATAGGTTTGCACAATGCTTCCCACAAATAACGCCCCGACTTCTAAGCAAACAACCCGTCCAGACCGAGCGGTCTCGATTTCGCAGATGGTTCTTTTATTGAGACAATAAACCGGAAGCTTCGACTCGATCGCGTATGGATTCACACTGTGGAGCGACCCATCTACCGTCTTGGTCATTCCCACCTTTCCTGAAACGGGGAAATGAAACCGGTGGTAGTCTGCTGGGCACAAGCGCAGCACAAGGGCTGAGCCACCCGAGAATCTCTCACTGAGCCGCTTGTTCTCACCAAACAGCGTGAGGAGATCAATGGGCGCCCACTTCACATGCGTGAGGCTACCCGTGCCACCCAGATCTGGGAAAACAAGCAGGCGCCCATCGCCAGGGCTCAACAAAGCATCTTCATCTTCGCAGAGCGGGCGCGCGCCTTTTTTAAGTTTCCTGGCAAAAAAATCGTTGAAAGAGTGGTACTCGGAAATGTCCTTTTCGCACTCGCTCAGATCAATATCGAGCTCTGCAGCAAACTCCTCTATTTTATGGCGGCTCGCCCCAGAGTCATTGTAGGCGCCATAAATTCGACTGAAAATCCCTGCAGAGAAGATTTTCGAAGCCGCAGCAACGCCAACCGACGTGCCATAAAGCACACGCATCGCATCTTCAGAATAGACCTTCTCCACAAAAGTCTCACCAGTGGAGCGATCAAACACCTCAATGGTTTTCTTAACTCCGCGCAACATGGATCCGATTGATCCCATTTCAATTCACCCTTCTCGTGCTGACCCAGCGTTCGCATATTTGGCCACCATCCGCCCCCGATCCTGGACCCATTCGTAGTAGCTGATCCGCAGCCTCTTGAAAAGCACTGTGGTGTTCCACCACAACAACGGTGTGCCCTTTTCGCGTGAGTGCCTGTAAAGTGGCAATAAGTCTCCCCACATCTTTTTCAGAAAGGCCCCGAGAGGGTTCATCAAGAAGGCAAACCAACTGGTTTTGTCGCTTGCACAAGGCAGCAGCAATTCTGAGGCGTTGAGACTCTCCTCCCGACATCTGTGGTGTTGGAAGGCCAAGCGGAAGTTGCCCCAGGCCCAATTGGGAGCAAAGATTCAAAAGTTCATTTCTTTTCGGCAACAACGACTCGCTCACACATTCGTCAAGGCTGGTGTCCAGCCACTGAGCAATGTTCTTCCCCTTGAAGCGCACTTCTAAAACATCTTTCCGGTAACGCGCTCCATTACACTCCTCACAGACCTTTTCAACTTCCCCCAGGAAAAACAAATCATCCTTGACAAAGCCTCTCCCACCACAAACCTCACAGCCTCCTTTGCCATTGAAGGAAAAATCGCTTGGGCCCAGGCCACGCTCTTTTGCTTCAGAAGTGGCGGCAAAAAGGCGGCGCAGCTCGTCCATGAGCCCCAAAACAGTGGCCGGAACACTTGTTACCGTGCGGTGCATCGCTCCCTGCTCAACAGACACCAGCTCGAGCTTCCGCAACAGCTTGTCTGGAACGGACAGATTCTCCCACCGCCCTCGTTTTTCGTCCACGTCAGGGTTGTGACAGTGAGCCACTCCCATTTCCAAAAACAGACGTAGAGCTTTGTCGAGACCAGCACCCAGCAAAGTCGACTTCCCGGCACCGCTGGGCCCCGAGAACACAGTGAGCTGACCCACGGGCAATTCAACAAAGAGATTCTCACAGTTCAGATGAGAAAACCCATGAAACCCAATGGCCGCAGAGTCCGGAAACTGCGATTTTGCCGGTTCGGATTGAACCCGTTTGGGAACCTCGACCCTGCTGAGGTCAAGCTGAAGGCTAGCGGGTTCTGCCCTAGCGGGGCTCTCGGTGCTCAGCCCAACAATTTCGCCACCCAAGCTTCCCCCACCGGGTCCTAGCTCAATCCAGGAATCAGCGGCACGAACAAGCTGCGGCTCGTGCTCAACCATCACCACCGTGTTCCCCTGATCTCGCAGCCGTTCAAGACACCGAATTAGTGAGGGAATCTCTTGGTCTCCTAAACCAATACTGGGTTCGTCTAAGACGTAGAGAGAGTCGGTGAGTCCGTTGCCCAAGACTCGCGTGAGCAGCACTCTTTGGTATTCTCCACCACTCAAACTTTTGCTGCGACGTGACAGCGAACTGGAACCCAGGCCGAGTTGAACGAGGAGGCTGAGTTTTTCTTCGACCTCCCTGTGGATCTCGAGGAAGTCGTCCATTTTTCGCTTTTTAAGAAGAGGGCCGACCTCTTGAGCCCACTGCAACGCAGCTCGCACTTCTCCATTGAACAAGTCGTCGTAGCTGAAACCGGCCGCTGAGGCACGGCGCCCTACTGGACCAATTCGCGCTCCCTTGCAACTTCTGCAGGTGCGATAACTCCGGTACTTCGCTAAAAAGATCCGGGAGTTTTTCTTGTACCTTTCTTCTTCAAGCCAGCCAAAAAATGTGTTCAACGAAACGAAGTCTTTGTTTGCCTTCTTTAGCTCGTCGTTCCTGCCCCAGATCATGTCGCGCTGCTTCGCATTCAATTTCTCATAAGGTACCGTTGTTGGAACCTTGGCCTTTTTGCACGCCTTCATGAGCTCAGATTGGGCCCAACCATACGTTTCTGTGCTCCAGGGTTTGATTGCCCCTTCGGCTAAAGACAGAAGCGGGTTAGGGACCACTTTCGAAACATCGACCTCGGGAACATTACCGAGCCCATGGCATGTCTGACAGGCCCCTAGTGCCGATTGCCAATCGAGATCGCTCGCCGCAATCAATCGGGTTTCATAACCACCCCTCACACAATAGGGCGCTATGTGAAAGCGCTGAAGAACTGGGGCTTTCACCACGTTTTTCTGCAAGTCGGCATGAAAAACGTACAGGGTTCCAAACCGATCAGTGTTTCCAAGCTGATCCCAAAGCGATTGCAGCCTATTGTCTAGCTCTTCCCCGTGATCTTCAGGTGTGAGCAAATCCAAAACAAGGTCAATGCTGTCTCCGTCTTTTAAGGCCTTGGGGTTGAGCTCTTCCGTTCGACACAGCGCTCCACCCACGACGGCTCGGGCATAACCCTCAACCAAGAAGCCGTTGAAAAGGTGTTGGAGACGCTTTTGAAATGAGGCGGACTTTTCTGAAGGCTCTTTTTCCACCTCAAAGCGCACGCAAAAAGCGAGATCTTGATTCTGCTTTTTCACAAATGCAGCCACGGTCTCTGCACTGTCAACACGCACAGGTCCACCACAAACAGCGCACGCCTTCTCCATCAGTCCCGCAAAAAGAACACGCAGGGGGTAAATGACATCGGCAGAAGTGCCCACAACGGCCCGAGGATCCGCAGTCCGATTCGACTGCTTCAGGGCAATTGCCGGCGGAACCGGTTCAATAGAGTCAAAGTCACCCTGAGGCAGTCCGGCCAGGAACTGTCTTTCGTAGGTGCCAAGGGTTTCCAGAAAACGTCGCTGAGACTCAGAATAAAGAGTGTCGAAGGCCAAACTGCTCTTCCCGCTCCCCGACACACCGGTCACAGCAGTCCACTTGCCCACCTCGATGGTCACATCCACACCTTTGAGATTGTGCGTGCGCACATTGCGACACACAATCGACTGGGCTTTTCCCATCACAACGACTCCCAACGCTCCAACTCATAGGGTGTAAAAACGCGACTATGACACGAAACCGAGGGAATCTGAAAGCGGAATCAAGTGTGAGAAGGGGGCACAAAGTCGCGCACATCAAGAAAGTGCTGCACCCAGGGGTCTTTCACGGCATGGAGCTCATCCCATGTGCCCATATGTGCCACAACACCGTCTTTGAGCAGAGCCACCCGAGACGAAAATGTAAAGGCAACATCCACACAGGAGGTCACACACAAACACGTGGCACCAATCTCATCAGCGATGCGGTGAATCATGTCGATCACCACCGACGAGGTGACCGGGTCCAAACCAGCGGTTGGCTCGTCGAGCAAAGCCAGTTCGGGCCGAATAGCCATGGCCCGCACAATACCCACACGCCGCCGCATTCCGCCGGAAAGCTCGCTGGGAAACTTGTTTGAGGCGAAGGGAAGGTTGACCGCACTCAACATGTCGACCACAATTTCTTCCATCCGAACCACACCAATGTTTGTCATGTTTTCCATGGCAAACAGAATGTTCTCTCGCACT
>JANQPW010000682.1 GCA_028285285.1 Silvanigrellales bacterium | reverse complement strand
GCACATCGATCACGTGGCGGGATCACCCGGGCGGCGTGCTTACAGGCTCCGACGCTGCAGTTTGTCCGAGTTTTTGCACCGCCAAATCGGTTAGTCGTGAGTGCGCGGCTTCCATCCGAGAACGGCAGAGCTCAATGAGATCGTCTAGGTCAGACTCTGTTTTGCCAACCGTTTCAATGGGCTCAAGCTTCTCAACGCAAAACAGACCCCCATTGAGTCGGTTGAAGTTGAGGGTGCGTTGATAGGAGCTGATCACCACAGGAACAAGGGGGCGTTCAACTTGCAGCGCCATATGGAAGGCCCCCCGTTTGAATTTGCTCATGCGCCCATCTGGATTGCGCGTGCCTTCGGGAAAAATCCATATGGAGAGACCTCGAGTTTTGAGGGTGTCTCGAGCTATGTTGAGCTGACCAATGGAGCTTTTGCGGTCGGCCCTGTCGAGGTGTAGGTTGTTGGCGAGCAGGCTCGTCCAGCCAAAAACGGGGATCTTGGCCAGCGTTTTTTTGGCAATCACAATGCAGTCTTCCGGATAAACCTCAAGGTTGGCCAGAATGTCGAATGCCGATTGGTGGTTCATCACATAAATGCAGGGCTTGGGATCCTCCCGTTCTGGGTTCACCACGTGAACCCGCACACCCAATATTCTGCGAGAAAGCGGAACGACGAGGCTGATGTATTTGAGATTGTTTTCGCTCTTCTTGCCAAAAGGAAAGACCCGGAGCAGGTGCAAAAGCGTGGCTGTGGAAAACCAGATGCCCACCAGCAGCATCCGCGTGTACCACAGCAAATTTCGCTTGTTGGGCCGGGTGGAGTTCGTGCTCATTTTCAGCTGCCTCATTTGCCGGGGTGCTCTTAGGTTCAGCTCATCCTGGCAGTGAAGGCAGGGCTGTGTCAACGAGTGCCTTTTATCGCCCTCTTTCGTTTCCATAAAGTATCACGTGAAGCCGTGGAGTGTATCGAAACCCTTGGCTTTGACAGTGCTCTGCCAGTTGTGTCTGCGCCACTTGCGAGTTCATCGTGGTGCCCTCTGGCATCAAAGAAATCTGCTCTGGAGAAAGGGAAAGCCTTTGTTTGAGTTCAGCAATTTCTTGGGTGTCTGCCCGAAAGTCGCTGGGTTTGCTGCGCACAACCCACTTAAAGGTGACCTGTTGGGGAAGCTCCTGTGCCAACCTCGCCCAGTGCTCCAGCGCACTCAAGTCGAGGGCACACCCAGCATTCGAGCCTTTTGGTGACACATTCCAAGAAAAACGGCCATAGTCTTCCCACTGGAAACTCGCGTGCTTTTCATGTGGGATCACAGTGCCATTGGTTTCAACTTCGGCGGTATAGGTTTTCAACTCACTGAGTAAGGGAAGAGGGTTGTGCAGCAGGGGTTCTCCCCCACTCAGGATCAAATGTCGAATGTGTGGCGCGATCTTTTGGATTCTCTGCGCAAGATGGGTGGCGTTGGTTGTGAAAAAACGCTGTGGCGGCCGGCCGTTCGCCGCACCTGAGCCTGGAAGGGGGTCACTGGCAAATGTGTGGGTGTAGGGTGTGTCGCACCAGCTGCAGCGCAGGTTGCAGATTTGAAAACGCACCAGCACCGAGGGTGTGCCCAATCGTGGGCCCTCACCCTGAAGGCAAGGGAAAACTTCATTGACCAGATACCGGGGACTCTGGTTCATGGGGCTAATGACCCCTTCGCAATTCCCTCAAAGGCGCGCACACGGGAGCCGCGGTGGTCTCCGTGGGCATACTTGCCAGTGAGGTGCTCGGCAATGTTTTCCACTGTGCTTTCGCTGCTCATCACTTCAACTTGGGAGCGAGGCAACACCAACCAAACGGGCCCTTGACTTCCTTCATAAGAGACCCAAGCCATTTCCTCCTCGGCGGAAGATTCAAGAGCTCGCTGTAAAAACACAAACTCGGAACAAGAGCGCGGTGCTTTGAGATAACTGGCGCCGATGAAATAGAGTCCGTGGCACTCTGCAGCAAGGGTCTTTTCAAGAATGCGGTTGCGCCCACCACTTGCATTCAACACTTCCACACGGTTGCGATGGCCGTGAAAACGTTGGCAGTTGCCGCTGTGAAACTGCAAACTGTGAGTGTAGGAGTAGGCCGCAACATCGGGGGTCAAGATTTCTTCGCGCACCACAACCGAAACTGAGTCAATCTGAGGCTGCGGAGAGCTGTTCTTGATTTTTTTCGCGAATTCTTGGGCAAGACCTTGCAAGAGACCTTCTTGAGAAATGCCCAAGCCGCTTTCGTTGGTCCCCATCTTTAGCTCAGCAAAATGTGAAACTGGCGCCAGCAAAGCGGCGTCTTGCCCTTTGCTGCAACCAAGAGAAAACACCGCCATGCGGTGGCTCTGGGCAAAGGGGTGCGCCCGAAATTGCGAACTGGGCAGAAGCAGTCTGTGGTCGAAATGAGTGTCGAGGCAGTCTTTGGCAAGTCGTTTAGCCTCTCCAAAGTCGAGCACCATGCCATGAGCGTCCCTTTTTCCATGCCACTCCACATCCACATGCCACGAGGCCCCTTGAGCTCCACCCGAGCCCATGGCCACAGCGCAGTCCAGGATGGTGAGATCGCGAACAAAGATGTTGGCTGGCATAAGATAAACCCCAGAAACCTCGACAGATATTCAGACTCCAGGGTCATAAGTCGAAGCTTGGAGGGTTTCAACCCAAAAGTTTGAGAGCCATCGACGGCATGTCGTTGGCCTGGGTTAGCACCGCAATACCGCTTTGCTGCAAAATGCGGTTTTTCACCACATGGGCCATTTCTTCGGCGTAGTCGGCGTCTTTTATGCGCGATTTTGCTGCTGAAATGTTCTCCACTTGGATGGCTGTGTTGCGATCTGCGTGTACCAGGCGGTTTTGAATGGCCCCCAGTTTGGCACGGTGCTTGTTGACCAGGTTGATGGCGTCATCCACCTTATTGATGGAAATTTGCGCGTCGGATTTACTGTCGACCCGCGTTTGGGTCTCGTTGTCTCCGTTTCCAAGCCCGAGAGATCCAGGTCCGTCTGTGAATGCATTGATATCCCTGAGATCAACCCTGATGGTGTTTGTGGGCTTGGAAATCTGCGGGCCATCTATCTCGCGCATCCATTGGTGACCCACCTGAATGTCGAGTGGAGGGGGGTTGGAGCCTTCCCGTAAAATGGGGTGGAGGTTGCGGGGATCTCCTGAAAGGAGTCGTGTGCCGTTGAACTCTGTTGCCGCGGCAATGCGATCGATTTCATTCTTGAGAGCTCCAAACTCTTTTTGGATGAAGCCCCGTTCTCGGTTGCCGATCGTGTCGCTGGCAGCCTGCACACCAAGCTCCTTGAGGCGGGCCAATATATTTGAGATTTCATCAAGCCCTCCTTCAGCGGTTTGAACCATGCTGATGCCGTCAACGGTGTTGCGTCGGGCCTGTTTCATACCGCGGATATCGGCCTCCATGCGGCTTGAAATAGCCATTCCTGCCGCGTCGTCGGCTGCTCGGTTGATGCGAAACCCGCTGGAAACTCTCTCAGTGTGCTTTTGCAAACTGCGGCTCGTGTAGCTCAGATTTCTCTGGGCTGTGATGGAACTGATGTTGGTGGCAATGCGCAAGCCCATTTGTTAGGCCCCTACGACCGCAAACCCATCTGCGCCCGCGCTCTGACGTTTTTTGAGATCTTTCGCAAGCTGGGTGCAATGATCGATGATGGTGTAAGCCTGTGAACGGAGCGACTCAATTTCATCTTTTGCGTCCCAAGTGAGACCTTCGTGAACGGCTCGATTGCGGCTGTCTTGGAGGGAGTGGACCAGCTTGATGAATTCAAACAGACCCTGATCAGACTGAAAACCGAGCGGGATGGTTCCAGCAAGCCCAAAAGGGCACTCTGTGCGCGAGCCCACCAAAAAGAGCAATGCAAAGGCCTTTGGGCCATCAAGTGTGAAGCGTTTTCCGGGGCGATAGAGACAGATCGCGCGCAGCATCTTGCGCAGCTTGAATTTGCTAAAGTATGGAATTGTGTGGATGACTGGCAATTGCGCCAAATAGTCTTCGAAAATCTGCATTTTCTCTGGAATAGGGCGGGCGTACCCCAAGATGTCTAATTTCCGTGAGAGTTCCCCTCTGCGGATCACAGCGTCGGTGTAGGCTTCAAATGTTTCCCTGAGGGTGAGTCCAACCGCTTTGCAGTGCATGTTCACAATGGGGCTGAGACCCTCAGCCTCCTCTCCCCAGTCTTTCGACTGAACGAGGATCATTTCAGCAGTGCGGAGGGCGCTCCGAGAGTCTACAGAGAGTGATTCTGGCTCAGAGAGGAAGCCTTTGATGATGGCGTCAACGTCGACCGATGCCAGGTTGGAGACTTTTGAGCGAGACGTTCCTTTGTGGTTGTCGGTGACTTCCACAAGCTCCGAAACACGCCCCACTGCGTCGCGAATAGCGTCGTCAATGTGTGCAGGCAGTCTTAAGA
>JANQPW010000677.1 GCA_028285285.1 Silvanigrellales bacterium | reverse complement strand
TTCTGCAGGAGCTTTTCCACTGGACTCCACAAGTGAGAAAATCTTTTCAAAGCGGCCCATAACTGAAGATCTGATGCCATCTTTGAGAGTTGCGGAGTTGATGTTCACACTGTTGAGGATGTTCCCAATGTTGTGCAAAACACTTGTGGCCACTTCCGACATGCCTGCCTGTCGCGACATTTCCATGAGCTCCTGTTGCGCCTGTACCAGTTTTGATGTGCGCTCTGCCACTGTTTTTTCCAGTCCGGCGTTGATTTGTGAAAGCTCAGAGTAGAGCCGAGCGTTCTCAATGGAAATTCCGGTCTGGGAGGCGATGAACTCAATCAGGCTCAAACTGTCGGCTCGGAATGCGTCCGCGGTTTTGTTGTTCTCGAGGTAGATCAACCCTTTAATGGCTCCCATATGATGAATGGGGGCACACATCACACTCTTTGCAGATGTTCGCGTTACGTAAGGGTCAGACTTCAAAGAAGCATGTTGGGATGCATTCGCAACAATTTGGCTTTGGTCTTTCTTGAGTGTGAGGTGAAGCAGAGGTTGGCAAAGATCTTCGCTGGAATCTGCCGGCTCGTGCAGCACCTGTTTTTCTGTGGATCCGTCATTCTCGTTGCTGGACTGGCGGTCTGTGTCAGACACCAAAAACAACTCTTCGTTTTCTCGAAGAAGCAAAGCAACGCGCGTTGCCCCAGCGGTTTGCATGATGAGGGTCACTAGTTTCTCAACAAACTTCTCATAGACAATCTCTTCTGAAATCACACCGGAAAGCCGCGCGAGCATCATGGTGTCCAGTGAAGACATGTCTCCGCTTGGCAGCTCGGGCTCTCGATGGGTTGTGTGAAGAGTTGAAACTGATTGGCGCCGACGCGTTGTTTCAAAGGGTCTCCGCGTGACAGAGACCGCTCCTCCCGCTCCCAGTTTCTGAGCCTCTGACTGCGGAAGATACTCCGTCACAAGGCGAGCGGCTGTTGCCTTTGCACCCCAGTATTCAAAGAGACTCACGGCTTCCGAAATGTAGCTGTTGGCAATGGGCCCCTGTTTCTGTCGTTGCAGCATCAGCCCTAAGGAAAGGCTTGCAAGCGCTTGATAGTGAAGAAAGCTGTTTTCCTTTGCGGAGTCAATGGCCCGTTGGTAGTGGTTCTGTGCAGCCCAGTAGTTCTGAGTGGCCTCGTGAATGATGGCGGAAAGAAGCCAGTAGCGGTGGCTGTGGTTGATCGGAAAGAGCTCATGGCTGCGTTTGAGCTTTTTGAGTGTTGCCAGACAAGCTTTTTTCTCGCTCCCTTGCAGCGTGCTTTCCCGATTGACGACCTTCCAGACTGTGATAAAGCGGCCCAAAAAGGCGTGGTCCACAAAAGAGATGGAAACCATGGCTTCTTCAAGGTCAATCTTTGAAAAGGGTCCTAAAGAGGCCTGAGCAGCGTCGAGATTCCCCTTGAAAAAATAGGTCCAGGCAGCCATAAGCCACGCGTGAAACTTGACCTGGCCGTGCCCCAGCCCTTCAGCGTTAACCTCTATTTTGTCTGCTTCGTCTTCTCCTATGAGGTGCTGGCAGCAGGCATCTGCCACGCGATCCATTTCAAGCAGCTGTGTTTGTTGTGCCATTCGAGCAGAAGAAGCTGCTCGCTTTGCCTGATCTTGAATTTGCTCAAGAAACTCTCCGGCATAAAACCGGTCATACACGCTGTAGCTCAGGGCGTAGTTGGCATTGAATTGATCTCCAAAGCGGGCTCCCACTTCAATGGCGCGCTCGTAGAGCTCCTGCACTTCCCGAAGGGGTCTCCTCCAATGTGCTTGAAAATGTGCGTGAATGAAAAAGGCAGGGGTTCCGTGACGGGTTTTTACCCCGTAGTTTTCTGCCAAAGCTAGGGCGTGTGCCGCCAGTTCGCACCCTTTTTCAAAGCGTCCCAACACGTTGAGATTGAAGGAGGTGTACACTCCAAAGGGGAGACACTGGAAGTCGTTGATCCCTTTCAAATACGTGAGGTTGAGGTTCACCAGGCTCAAGAAAACGGTTCCCTGTGGTCCGAATGTGATGAAGGCATCAGGTGAAACAGCCGTGAGAAACTCAGAAGCCAGAAGCAGTTCTGGCTCCTCAATGGGTTTGGACTTGAGGTGCTCCGCGAGAGGACTCTTTTTCATCTTCTTTTCAAAGCGAATCATCTGCGGGATGATGTGGTGTTTTTTGGGAGTCTTTGGAATGGACACGCCCAGCAGTGCCAGGCCCTCTCGGGTGCATTCGTAAGCTTTGGTGTGTTGTCGGTTGTACTGATACAGGAAAACGGCTTTGAGAAGAACTTTCGCCTTTTCAAACGGTGTGCGTGTGTGTTCCAAAACATCGCGGAGGGCGACCTCTGCATCGTTCAGGCGTCCCGTGAGGTAAAGGCTTTCCACAAGCTGGGTTTGCAGTTCAAATGAGGTTTCGTATTCCTTCCACAGATCGTTGCCCAAAAGTTCCAAAGCCGCCTCGAGATAGAGAACAGCCGACTCGTGGGCAAAGGAAGAAGCGGCTCTTTTTCCTGCCAGCAGATTGAAGGTGAGAGCCTGCTTGAGGTCAGACCCCTCTTTTCTGGGGCCGGCAGTGTTGAAGTGACTCGCCACGGAGAGGCCAAGCTCGCCCGTTCGTGGGGGGTTCTTTTGGCATTCTTTGGCGAGAGCTCGAGCAGCCTGCAGATGAGACAGTTGTTGGGCCTCTTCGTTCAGGCCAGATTGAGCCGCTTTTTGCACGAGGTCATGGCTAAACTTGAAGGCAATGCGTTCGGCCGTTTCCGCATTGGTGTCTTCGTTGGCTTGTTCTTGTGGCACTTTGTCGGCGCTTGCCAGTTTCTGGGCCAGGCGCGCCGGACCAGAACAGCCAATCACAAACCCCTTGCGCTGACAATCCAGCAGTTTGGCGCCCACTTCGCGTTCAGGGCGTTTCACCATCTCGGCCAAAACACTCAGCTCGAAACGCGCGCCCAGGGTGGAGGCCTGTTGCAGGAGTTCGAGACTCTCTGTGGGAAGTTTTTGCAAGCGCTTGAGGAGGAAGTCTGCAGCACCTTCGCTCATTTCAAGAAGGTGGATTTCATCTTCGTTCCAAGCCCAAGTGCCATTTTCAGCATCGAACCAGATATGGCCATCATCGTGAACGTCTTTCAAAAAGGCGTTCACAAGGAAGGCACTTCCGGCCGTTTTCTCAAACAGAACTTGAGCAAGGGACTTCACGTCGTCTAACTGGCAGATGAGCGTGTCGGCAAGCAGCTCGGCAATGTGGTCCGACTGCAGCGGCCCCATCACAAGCCGCTGCACTTCGGTCATCTCTTCCAACTTATGAATAAGGGCACTGAGGGGGTGCCCTTCGTCCACTTCGTTGTTTCGGAACGAACCAATGAGAAAGAGATGCGAAACGGAGTCGTCTTGGAAAAGTCGAGAGATCAATGAGAGCGTTGAGGGATCAGCCCACTGGAGGTCGTCAATGAAAAGCACGAGCGGGTTCTGCTCTGTTGTGAGTGACAGAAAGCGAGCCAGTGTTCCCAAAAGGCGCATCTCTGCTTCAGATGGAGGGAGCTCTTCGAGGGCGTCAACACGGTTACAGTCAAAGATGCGATCAAAGCCGCTGACGAGGTCACAAATAATGCGGAGGTTGCTCCCCAGCTCTTTGTAAAAGGGCTCAGCCCACTCAGCCATTTTCTTTTCGCTCATTTGGAGAAGCTGATCACTCAGCTCTTCCAGCGCAGAGACAAAGGCAGAAAAAGGCCGGTCGCGCTGAAATTGGTCGAATTTGCCTTCAATGAAGTTGCCTTTTGAACGAGCGAGCTCCTGAAGCAGTTCTTTGGCGAGAACTGATTTTCCCGATCCAGGGGGGCCTTCGAGAAGGGAAATGCATTTGTCTCCGGAGAGGGTTGCTCGATAGTTTGTTCTGAGGGCCGCCCTTTCCGCAGATCGGCCATAGAGTTTGGCACTCACGGTGAACACGCTGGATCGATCGTCAGTTGCAATCTCAAAGTCTGTTCCGTGTCCCTGCAGAAGGTCTCTCAGCTTGAGAAGGTCCTTCTTGAGGCTGACGATATTTTGGTAGCGGTCATCGGGGTCTTTCCGCATGAGTTTCGCCACCATCGCGCTCAACTGGGAAGGTGTGTTGGGGTTGACCTCGCTCAGTGGCGTGGCCTCTTGTGTGAGGTGCGCATGAATCCAGTCCACCTCGTCTTCGGCGGTAAAAGGGGTCTTGCCCGTCATCAGCTCATAAATGGTGATGCCAAGGGAGTAGAAGTCTGTGCGGTAGTCGGGGCTTCGATTGATCCGGCCTGTTTGTTCCGGAGAAAGGTAGGGAAGGGAGCCCTCAACTTCCTTTGTGTGCCCTGCTTCCGAGCCGTTTTCTGAAATGGGGGCGGCGAGATCAAAGTCAATGAGTGAAATTTGATTGTGGGTCGTGTCGTAGAGGAGGTTACCAGGCTTGATGTCGCAATGCACAAGTTGGGCATTGTGAACTTGGTATACGGCCTCGACAACCTGGATCATCACCTCACAAAATTTGAGAAAGTTGATGGAGCCGTCGTTTTGTTTAAACAATTCGTGGCAAAGGGGATCACCGGCCCGCTCTGTGACGATGGAAAAACGGTGACCCACAAAAAAGCCGTCGATGACCTGAACGACTCCGGGCACTCCGCGGAGACGCTGCAGGCATTCATGTTCTACCTCAGCGGTAGCCCTGATGCGGTTACTGGGGTACTCCTGTGTGAGCACTTTCACACACACGGGGTGCTGGTCTTTTTCTCGAAGAGCGAGGAACACGGTGTTTCGGTGACTTTGAAAAATTTGCTTTTCGATTTGATATCCGGGAATCCGGATGTCTCCCCTGCCGTCGCCTGTCATGAGTGACTCTCCTCTGATGCGCTCCACAGAACTGCGGGTTTGGTGCTACGAGGCCGCAGAGCGTTCCTGCCCATGTGGGATTCGTATGACGAATGTTGTGTGCTCTGCGTCGCTGAGAGAAAGCTCTCCGTTGTGAGCTTCGATCATTGTTTTCGCGAGGCTCAAGCCCAAGCCTGTGCCCCGACCCACTTCCTTTGTGGTGAAAAAGGGGTCGAAGATTCGGGTTTCAAGTTCTCGAGCAATGCGAGGGCCGCTGTTGGACACGCGAATCTCCGTTTGTTGGGCATCAGCCGTGCCCTCAATGCGTATCCAACGATCTCCTTCCTGTTCTTCAATGGCGTCTATGGCATTTTTCACGAGGTTCAGGAGAATTTGGCAGAGCTGGGTTTGGTCACAAAACAGCTCGCAGTCTGTCTCAACGGAGCTTGTGATGCTCACGCTCTTGCTGTCACCGTGAGTTTGCGAGAGGTTAACAACGTCGTTGACGACTGAGTCCAGCTTCACATGTCGGAACTGGTTTGATGAGCCTCCGTGAGCAATCCGCAAAAGCGAGTCAATGATTGATTTGATCCGTTTTGTGGTGGCCCCGACCTTTTCCACACGTTTGTGAAACTGGGCGAACTCCTCATCGGTCATGTTCTGCTTCACACGGCTGGCAATGATCCTCGTGTTGCCTTCTATGATGGCAAGAGGGTTGTTGATTTCGTGGGCAATTCCCCCCGCCATTTCTCCCAACGAGGCTAGTTTGTCTTGGTTCCAAAGCTTCAGCTTTTGCGATTCAACTTCTTTGGTTTTTTCTTCCACCAAGTGTTCGAGGTTCGACATGTGTCTGCGATTCTCGCGTTTGGTTTCAAACTTGGTTGTGAGCGCAAGGGCCAACTGCTGAACTTCCGCTGGTTCAAATGGTTTCTTAAGAAAAACCAGTTGGTCGGTGGTTCCCACTCCAGCAACAATATCCTTCCAGGAGTGATCAGAGTATGCGGTGCAGAGAACCACCTCAGAGTCGGGAACTTCCCGCCATATGTTCTGAATGGTTTCCAGACCGTCCCAGCCTGGAGGCATGCGCATGTCAACGAATATGAGCTGGTAGGGGTTTTCTTCCTGGTTAGCGGCAACGGCCTTTTCAAAACCCAGTTTGCCCTGGTTTGCGAAGTCGATCTCGTAGGAGACCTCATTGTTTGCAGTGGCGTTTGGTGCAGCTGGAGCCTCGGCGGGTTCATCATCGAACAGCCCCGACTCAAGCTCGTCGAGAGAGCTGTTGTCTGCTTCGGTTGATGAACTGCTGAGAATCTTGGAATAG
>JANQPW010000676.1 GCA_028285285.1 Silvanigrellales bacterium | reverse complement strand
GAAAGGGGCTTTGGGTGGTCTGCCCTATGGGCTCCCAGTGCGGTTGGGCAAAACTATTTCACTCTGCATGCTTCTGCTCAGCTGCTTTCTGCTGCTGTTTCGGGAGGGGTCGGTGGTGTTGCCGCTGTGGTTTCTTCGCTTTTGGTGCAACAGCCAGCGCTTTTGGCTGTGGGGCTGGCCTCCTTTTTGGGAGCAAATATTGGCCGCACCAAAGCAATTGAGGGTGTTGTGACCCTCGGACATGGTTTGAAGAAAGCGTCTGGCCAACGGCCTTTCCATGCCCTTGAAGCGCGCATACGCGAGCACATGAACAATGTGTTGATTGGCCAGCCCAAGCTGAACGAAGAGTGGTATGCGCTTCACACGAAGAAAGCTGCAAAGACAACCTCCGAACAGAGCCAAAAAACCAAGAAGAAGGGGCGCCAGCATGAGTTGCCACAGCTGACCTCAGAGCACCTGGAATTTATGGCCCGCTTTTTCAGAGCTCTTGTTGCCAGTTTCAACGCCGACAGTCGGCCGATAGCTCCCCCGGCCCAGGTGGCTCGCATGCTCAAAACTGCTGCCGCATACCAGGCTTTTCACATAGACGATGTTGTTCAAATCGATCAGTGGGACAAGTTGAGGAAGGAGAGCGCATCGGGAATTTGTGAAACGGCCGATCGGGATCAGCTCAATGGCCCAGATTACTCTCTCACCTACACAAGGAAACGGGTGCGAATCACCCAACAGCGCGGCAAAACTCTGAGCCTTCCTGTTAACAAGGTAACGGAGTCAAAACTCGGAGCGGGTCAAATCACTCGCATTCAATTTGATCGCACGAAAGTTTTGTATGTGAACGAGAGCGCAGATTCCGCAATGCTCCACCACGTCGGTCATTCCTCTTTTTTGCTGCTTGCCTGCCCTTCCGCTGGGCGAACCCCAACTTTCTTGCAGTCTCTCCGCGAGAACTTGGGACATCTCCTGAAAAGAGATGGAGAAGGTGGTCCAGCTCGCCTTTAAGAAAGCTGTAGGTTTGGATATTTTCTTTATTTTTGAACACTTATTCTGTAGACACAGAAAGCCTCAGAAAAACTCATAGGTCCCTTCAGCACTTCTTGGATTTACAAATCTGGGCCGTGGCTCTACTTTCACGAGCGAATTGACGTCTTGTGAACAAAGGAACGGATTATGAAAACGAATTTTATGAACGGTTTCTCTCAACCCCTCAAAGCTCTTGGGGTTGCTGTTGGGTTGGTCTGTGGGATCTCTGCATTTGCCGACGAGTCTGAAAAAGTTCGCCCCACTTGCGAGAACTTTCGCATAGCCGATGCAGCAGACGAGCTGGTGACGCTCTCGGAAGTGGAAAACCCTGAAAGCCTGACCGAGCGTCAAGCGGCTCTCGTTCACCTGAGTGTTATGGCTGTGAACACCGGGCAGGTTTTCACGCTCCAGCAGGCTCTCGACACCTTCTTTGACGTTGAATACAGTGGTGACTCGGCCGGATCGGTTCTCAACATCCAGCTCGAAAATCAGGTCACTGAAGGCCCTTGGGGAGGCGTTGTCAGTTTCAACCTGGTGACTTATTTCCCTGGAGACAATGAGTACGGTGCGCTGTTTCACACGATCACCTATGAAGACGGGCTTGTTGACTCCACGCTGATTGGAACCGTGAACGACTCCGACATTCTCTGCCTCACATGGGGAGAGTGATTCGCTTCCTGTTGGCCCATGCTAAACTGCAGTGAACTTTTCAAAGGAAGGTGAAAGCCTCATGCATAGAGTCACTGCAGTTGTCTCGATTCTTGTGGGAATCATCCACATCTACTTTTGCTATGTGGAGATGTTTCGCTGGACCAGCCCTGGTTCTTTAGAGGTGTTCCGCATGACCGCGGAACAGGCCGAAGCTTCTGTGCTTTTGGCTGCAAACCAAGGCGTTTACAACTTGCTCCTGGGTTTGGGAATCGTTTGGGGAGCCTTGCGTTCCGAAAAAGAAGGCCTTGCGCTCCTTCGCTTTCTCCTGCTCTTTGCGGTTTTGGCGGGTGCCTATGCCGCACTCACCGTTAACCCACGCATTTTCATGGTGCAGTCTGTTCCTGCTCTTCTTGCTTTTGTGCTCACTTGGGTAAGTCACAACAAATCTCCGTCTTGAGTTTGCTCAGAAGAAGTCTGGAAAGTAGTTCTTTCCTTCGATGTGGAAATACTCCCGGTAAAACTCAAGGTAGGCTTGGTGGGCCTTGAAGTCGGGGCGGCACAGGTATTCGAAAGACTTGCCAAAAACAACAAAGTCTCTCCTGGCCCGACCTTGCCGCTTGAAGGCCGGGACATAGGCGCAGGGTGTGAAGCCGGCGCTGAGGATGCATTCCGTTCCCACCACGTCGGCCGCATCGTTGATGATTTCAATGTAAGAGACGCCTCGTTCTTTGAGAAGGGCCTGGACCTTCAGGTAGAGCCGAACGGGGTCCATGGGAACGGTGAGGTGCTCTCCAATAATCGCGGCAAAGCGCGCATGGGGAACGATCTTCACAAAAATCTCGCAACGCTGGTGAGGGTCTGTGATCAACGCGTTGGGGCTGTAAAAAGGATAGAAGTTGATGAGCTGGGAGTGGCGTTCGATGTGGTTTCGGAATCTTTGGCCCACAAACCCTGCCGCATCGATGACCTCCAAGTCGTCTTCAGCGAGGGACTCATCGTCGCTTTCAGTGTCGGAGTGGTGGCCTATTGGGCTTTCAGAAGTTGCGGGTTTCAGTTTGTAGGCCTCGGGTTTCGCACATGTCACATCGGGAAGTTGGCACTGCCGCTGCACAATGTCGAAGAAGGGTTTGATCACCGGGTGAATGGTCAGCTCTTTCGGGCGTTGGGTGTGGAGTGATTCGCCGAGAAAGTAGGCTGAGAGGCCGTTCAATTGAGAAGAATCCATGCCCAAGAGGTTTGGAAACACACCAAAGATCTTAAAACCTGCGTCGAGGGTAACACTCTGCTCATCAAGAGAAATGGATGTGGTTGTGGTGTAGACCATATCGATTTCGGGGCGCTCTGTTCGCAAACTGTGGAGCACGTGTTCGAGGGCATGGCTGAGCACGGTGCGGCCATCTTTGAGGCTGGGGCAAGCCAAAAGGCGATTCAGCTTGCAAAGCCCTTGGTTCGCATCAAAAATCATGGAGACGAGCCCTCGCATGGCTCCACCAATTTCAATGATCAGAAACCACGAATCTTTGGAGCTGATTGCGCGCTCAAGGTCGCTCAAACCGGAGAGCTCGACTTCTTTTTTCACTCGCTGTG
This sequence comes from Silvanigrellales bacterium, assembly GCA_028285285.1. Taxonomy (GTDB): domain Bacteria; phylum Bdellovibrionota_B; class Oligoflexia; order Silvanigrellales; family Silvanigrellaceae; genus JANQPW01. The sequence goes on along the minus strand of JANQPW010000676.1, from coordinate 1,424 downwards.
TTCGGTGAAACAGCTCCATGATGGCAAACGCGTCTGACTCGGTGGCGGCACGAAATCTCATGGACTTTCTCCAGCGGAGCCAGGGGGAGGTGCCTTAACCGCGGCACTAAAGACCAGGCTCTGATGCTTTGTGCTGACCTTGCGAGAAAAGTGCCACGCAAGAAAACCCAGAGAAGCCACACAGGCACCTTGGAAAAGACTGAGGGTGTTGGGTTCCCACCAATCGGACAAGAGCCCGTAGGCTCCGAAGCCCAAGGGCACTGCAGCTGCAACCCGAGCTTGAAGCGTGCTGAAAAAAGCGGGTTTGTGCTCGGGTTTGAGAAGGGTTTGGAAGTGGGTCATCACCCGCACGTTGAGCACCCCCAGAGCAAAGGTGCTGGCGGCCAAGAGCAGACAGAACACAAAGTTGTTGGGCGAAAGCGAGATGGTGGCGAGGCCCACTCCAAACAACACAAGGCAAGCGGCAAAAAAGGGTTCGGCCACTTTGTGAAAACCGATTTTTTGTGAGGCGAGAGAACCGAGAAGCAACCCTGCGGAAAGACTCGCTTCGGCCCAGGCCAATTCGCTGGCTCCTTGGGCAAACACCTCTTTCACGTAGAGGGGCACAAGGAGGATGACAGGAGTGCCAAAAAAGTTAACTGCCGCAAAAAGATTGAGAAGCCGCACCAGGTCGGGGTGTTGTTTTTTCCAAGAGACTTTGGTGGGGGCCGTTGAGCCAGGGGGCGACGGCTCTTCAGTGGGGGCTGAAGAAGAAGATGTTGCTGCTGGTGAGCTCTGGGGTGAAGAAGTGCTGGAGCTTTGTTGGAAAGCCTGTGAAGCGGGAACCTTGATTTGTGAGTCGAAGAGGAAGGAAACAGCAAAGGAAAGCCCATTGACGAGCACAACCCCATGCAGGCCCAGTTTTTCCACCACCATGGCGCCCATAACAGCACCCCCAATGCTCGCCAGAGTTGTGGTTGAGCTCAGAAGCGCCATGGCTCCTTCTGTTTCGCGTGGAGGAACCACTTGGCTCACTGAGGCGTTGAGCGTGGGAGTGATGTGTGCTTGACAGGTCGAAAACACAAGCGTGGCCACAAACAAAACGCTCAAGGTGAGGCCTGCAGGCAACGTGTTACCCCAGGTGGCAACGAAGCCAAAGAGGGCCAGGCTCACAACCGCTCCCGTGGCATCGGCCCCTTGAAGAATTCGTCGCATGGGAGAGGTTTCGATGCGTCGGGCAATTTGCCCGGAAAGAAGCACAGAGGGGAGAACGGTCGCCACGAGAGTGAGCCCCAGAAAGGCTCCGCCAAACTCAAAGCCCTGGCTCACAACCCACCAAATCAGAGCAATTTGAAACATGCGATCGCCAAGCTGACTCACAACTTGAGAAAGCCAAACCAGACGGAGGTTTCGGTTGCGCACAAGAAGGGGGCGTTGTGAACGGG
>JANQPW010000657.1 GCA_028285285.1 Silvanigrellales bacterium | reverse complement strand
GAGTAGAGACAAGATATGAGAGAAAGTCTCAGAATTACCTGGGTATGGTTCAACTGGCATCAGCAATCATACTGTTTCGATATTTATGAGACCGCTTCTTAGAGAACTCGGAGTGTGAATATCTCTGTGCAGGGCATCAGCCAATACTCAAATTTGACCGAAGTGGTCAGGCTTCGAGTCTTTCTGTCAGGTCTCCCCTGTTTGGAGCAGAAGAAAGCTACGAAGCGAACACCAAGAGCTTTCAACTCCACGAAGGAGAATCCTTGCTTTTGTACTCAGATGGAATTCTTGAAAACACCTTGCCAGGAGAAAAACCCCTTCGCCTCAAACAGCTCACATCCCGAATAAAAAAAGTTCGTGAAACAAACGAAGGTGGTTTTCGTGCTTCACACCTTCTGAGGGCCGTTTGTGAAAACCTCCCAAATGCACCCACTGAGAGCTCCCAAAATGAAAACCTGGAAACACACGAATGGGACGACATGACGGTTCTCACCTTCAGTAGAGGCTGAGTTAGATCCGGATTTCGCTTTGGTGCATCACTCTCGCTCGTTCGTCGAGAACTCGCGCTAGAATTTGGGGGCGGCCATCGCCAGCACAATCGATGTCAAGCACCCCAAATCCATTGTTCCCTCCGCGCCACACGCGCAGCTCATTTTCCTCTGGCAGCAAGCGATCGCTGGGAGTTGCCCGGTTCATGCCGCTAGAGGTGACTTCAGTAAGGGTGTGTCCTGAAGGAAGCACCAGCTGAGAGTGCTCATGCTGGTGTCGATCTCCGGAAAGAAGCACAACCGGAGCTGCAGCTGCACCACCACTCCCCAAAAGCTCGAGCAATCGGGCCCGCTCATGAGGAAAGTTCGCCCACTTCTCAAAGCGGTGCTCTGCAGGCAAGGCCTGAATGCTGCTCACCACAATTTTCAGATCGGCACGTCGGCCAAGTTCTCGAGTGAACCACTGCCATTGTTCATCACTCATGAGCCGCGAGTCAGTTCCTTCCCCTCGAACCTGACCAAAACGCAGATCAAGCAAGATAAAATGGATCTGACGCCCTTCAAACTCTTTCAAATAAGAAAAGTATACGCCATCTTGCGCACGATGAGGATCATCAGATCTCAGGCCCACATGATCAAAAAAATGCTGTTTCGCCTGTTCTTTTCCAAAAAAATCGGCACCCCCATTGTTGATGCCGTAATCGTGATCGTCCCAAGTGGAGAGCATAAGCGCCTGCTCGCGGAGCCGCCGATATGAGGGAATGCGAGCCAACCGGCGATAGTTCCTAGGGAGATCGTCAATCTGTCCGTCGCGAGCATATATGTTGTCGCCCATAGACAGCCAAACATCGGTGGAGCACCTCAGCACTTCATTCCAAATGGGGTGCTCGTCGCCCCGGCGAACATCGAAACAAGAGCCAAAGCCCACTCGAAGAGTGCTCTGTGGCTTGGTCGGAATGAGCTGAAACAATCCATTGGCCCAGGCATTCTGCATTCCAAGCGAGCTTCCCAAAGCTCCCCACCCCAAGGTGCGTGCCGTTGGTAAAATCACGCCAGCTTGGGCGATCCCTTTCACAAATGAGCGCCGATCGGAGCGTTTCACTGTCACCTCGTCTTGTTCCGTGTGTCTGAAGAGTTGCCATTCCGCAGCTGAACAGTTCGGTTTTTGCCGCGGCCGGAGTCTACGTTGCCACCCTCCTTGCGTGAACCTCGAAATTCAACAATTCTGCAAAATCTTAACAACTTATTGATTTTTAATCATTTTCTCAGACCGCACAGAAAAATTCAACTTCACCTCAAGCCCAAACCCCTCGTTGACTGGCCCGTCTTTTGCATCGCTACAGTCAGAATTTGACTTTTTGAATCAAGAGAGCCAGCACCATGTTCCGCAGAAATTCAACACGTTCTTCAAGTGTGATGATGGCTCTTTTTCCCGTTGCCTTGCTTTTTGCTTCTTCTTTGGGTTGTAGCCCCCAAACCCAAACGAAGGGCATCAGCCAAAACGCCTCCAAGCACTCTTCGAAATCTGGACAGCATCTCAGCGGGAATGAGCTTGTTCAGTTCACACTGTCGAACTTTTACGGGCTCGACTGGTCTTGGTTAAAGGAAGGCCACCTTCTTGCCGCAAACCCCAAAAAGAACATCATTGGAACCCACACCACAGAAGCCTATATTCAAGGGCTCTTGCGGCTAACCCGATCACGTTCCAAAGACGATCTGAAGTCACTTTCGAGAATTCGCTACCATCTCAAGCAAATGAAAAGCCCGGGCAGGAACAACCGCTACTTTTCAGACATGCTTCTGGCTGCCCGACTTGCCGTTTATGACGAAGCCACCTGGACTTCTTTTGTCCACGACTTTGCACGAAACGGGCGTGGCGACGCCGCACTCAAAGATTCGCTGATTCCCATCATGCGCAACATGCCGCTGCAACTTCGCAACAAGCTTTATGACTATCTTCACAACGCCCCACTGCGAGCACAGCTGAGAGATCCCGTCCACGCTTTTCACCAGCCCGGTCTCTACGAGTGGACGGTGGCCAACAAACGCGGCATGAAGATCAAATGCTACAAACGGCGTTCAGACGGTGAGTGCCAGTTTATGGCACCGAAAAGATGCGTTGACGCCTTTATTCGCCACACCATTCGGGTGGAAGAAGACTTTTCCCGTGTTTCTCAAAAATCACCAAATCACTCTCAGGTGAGGGCAGCCTACGCCTCCTACCTCAACCGTCAGCGAGAGCTTCTTTTCAAAGACACGGCAGCTGGCCAGTACACCGCTGAAGACATGCTCAACATGCTCACGGCCGTGAAAAAGCATGTTGGGAATCGATGGCCAACCCAAAGCCCGCACTTCAAAGACCTTTCGGCTTTTGGCCACGGTCGCCATTCATTCGTTTTGGCGTTTGGAAGCATGATCAACGGCCGTGGCATCTTGCACACCAACCCCCTCAAGAAGGTTCAATTCAACGACGACGGGAGTTACCAAGAGAATCTCGGCGGGTTCTCAGACTTCGATATGTTCGCCAACCCTCGCAACGACCTCAACATCATCCACGAGCTCTCAGGCTCGGTTTACCAGAGAACCACTTCAAAGCTTGCCAAGAGTGCCCGAGACGAAGCAGGGCTTCGGGCTCGCTTTCAACTGGATATTTATGAACAGCAACAGGAACTCAACTCCAGTTTGCTTTCGCCGCTGAGTGTGCGCATCGATGCAAATGGTCTCTACATTCTGCTGATGCACCCCTATCGCTATTCCGAGATTCCCAAATCGGAGTCACAAGCACGCAACAAGAAGGCCGGATGGCGCCCTTTTCAGTACCACCGACCTGTGTGCTTCGCGGTTCAAGGAACGTGCCCCTCGTATTACGCCAAAAGACTCAACCAAGGGGGTCAAAGATGAACCGAAGTCTAACCATTTCCTTGCTGGTGGGCACGCTCTGCACCTCTCTTTCCTGCACAGCCCTGGAGCAAAGGTGGGGGCAATCACAGTCTCACCTCGATGCCCGGAGAAGCCACCGAGGCCAGCCAGATGCCTTCGAGATTTATCGTCGCTTTCGTTCTCAACGCGGAATGGAACGGTTTCAAGTTTTGAACCCAAGAGACTTTTTTTCACACGAAAAAGACACGCTGGGCGTTCGCAATGCAACGGCTTTTGTGGAGGCCGCGCTCCTCTTGCGGCGCAACCCTTCAAAGTACCAAAAGCTGCGAGGAATGATCTTCCGCGATCAGCGCCCCATACTTTCTGTGCGCGACACAAAAAATGACCCGGCCGTCTTTTTCCGCCTTGTGCTTCAAGACAAACAAAGCTGGAAGAACTACTTCAGCGTTGTTGTGGGTCACAGTTCACCACGCGTCGAAGACATTGGAACCATTGATCGCCGGCTTGAACGAGGCCTTTCCCCTGTTCTACACCACCTTGATGACGACATTCAGCAGGAGCTTGATCCCCTTCTTGCTAGCCTCTACTCCCGCGCGCAAAAGGCGACTCTCCGCAGAGACTCCCAAAGTGGCCGGCTCGTTCGAAAGCACGAAGGCATGGGGCCGAAGAGAATTTTCGACACCTACTACCGTCATGTTCACAAACCCGAGAAGCTTCTGCTGGGAAGCATGAACGAAAACCGGTTGAGAAACTTCGACCCCAGCCTTGACGAAGAGGAAGCCCGAAAACAAGCCCAAGGGCGCACAGCCCAAGCCTATGACCATCTTGTTGAACACACCAGGCGCGTTCACGGTCTCACCCACCCGAAAGAAGAGCTTCCGGGGGAACGCATGGGCGACTATGATCTCAACTTGTTTTTTCGCATCCTCACAGAAATCCAAGTTGGCCTGCAAAACGCCCACGAAGATGGCCTCACTGGCGACTATCCGGTCTCGCTGCTCTTCGGTGGGAGCATGGCTCGCGGAACAGCGACTTTGAGTGAGTCGGACATTGACGGCTACTTCAAAATCGACTCTTCGAAGTACTTCGCAGACGTTGACAGAGAAGCTGCAGAACGTCTCCAAGGGGTTCTCACCGATCACCTCCGAGAGCAAATTGGCCCCTTGTTGAGTGATTCTGCCCAGGCAAAATTCCTGGAAGATCGAAACACAGGACTCCAAGTGGGTGATGACAAGTCACACCCCACCGAGTTTGTGAGGAACATTCCAGAACGGAACCTGGGAAGAATCAACCCCATTGCCTTTGAGGTTGCGCGAGATCAGATCTGCTTGGTCACCTATTCTGTGCCCGACAGAGCCACTCGATACGCGCAGATGAACTCTCCATTTCTACGTGTCTTCGAGCTCGGTGAACACGTTATGACCACTCTTGGAGAAGAGAGTGCGGATGGCGAGCTGAAAGAACGCTTTTCAAAACCACAAGATGGCACCTGCCACACGAAGAAATCCACACGGGAGCCAATGCCATGACAAAGCTCACCACCGCTCTGATCATCTTAGCCTTTTACGCAAGCTGCCAGGGAACAAACCCCCTTGAAGACCTCAGTCAAACGAACGCGCGGCGAAGCCCACATTCACAGCAGGAAAACGATCTCCAACTGGCTCGCAGGCTGTACCAAGACTCTGATCAGATGTTGATGAACGCCTTTCAGCAGCGCTCTCAGCTCAATGCAGAGCAGTGGTTTCGCACACCTTTTCAAGACACTGCCAAGAGTCGAATCTCCAAAACCGAGAAATTCGTGTCGCAGGTTCTCAAACTCAAGCAGGTCGACAGAAAACTTTACCAAGCGCTGCGAGACAAAGCTCTCACTTTGGCAGACGCCCAAATTCCACAACACGACTCCAAAACCGGTGAGCTTCGACCCACCATCTTGTTTCTCAAACTTCTTTTCGAAGACAAACAAACCTGGATCTCCTATGTGAAAGAAAAATCGGGCTATGACCACCACACGAGGGGAGGAGACCGTTATGATCAAGGCACCTCAGACAGGCGTTTCCAAGACGCTATGGCTCCCCTTCTTGTGCAACTCGACAAAAGCATCGTGCAGGAACTGACTCCGCTTTTTGCACCTATCTATGCCAAAGCAGGAAAGAAATACCTTTTGAGAGATCACCCTCCGGGAATCGACATTTCGAAGTCTGATGGCCAAGGGCCCAAGAGACTCATCGACTCCTTTGTGCGCTACACAAGCCTCCCCGAGTATGCCTTTATGAAAAACTTCACAGCGGCGCAGAAGCGCGGACATGCTCCAGAGTTTGCAGCTGGTCAGGCTTATGAGGCCTACCTCGCAGAAGTGCGCCGAGTGAGTGGTTTTTCCCAGAAAATCTCTCCGAAAAAAAAGGGGAGCGCTCTTGGAGTGAAGCAAGCAGACTACGACACAGAAGTCATGGCTCGCATTCTGTTCCGTATTCAAGACACCCTTCGAACCAACAACTCTCTCCATGCACCCAGCTACCATGCGATTCAGATCATCGGTGGAAGCTTTGCCCGTGGTACCTCAACCCTCGGTGGATGGAAGATGGAAAAAGTGACGAAACGGAATGGTCAGGTAAAAGAGGAAAGGCCGGGCTCAGATATTGACACGCTCATTAAGCTGCGCAACGGAAAGTACATCGGCCTGCAGAACAGAGAGAGGGGAATGAAGCTCGCTGAGCTCCTCACCGGAAACATTCGCAAGCACCTAAACACGAACTATTCACCGAAAGTGATTTACAACCTGCAGGTGAACGACGACAAACTCAGCCGGTACTCCTTTGTGCGTCAACTCAATGAGTTTGACCTGAGCAAAATCAATCCCTTCCTCATTGAGGTGGGTCAAGACCACATCTGCCTCATCATCCACAACTACCGCAACTCTACGGTTTCAAACCTGGAGATCCGACAACCTGGCGTGATGGTCTTTCCCATTCAATCGCACTTCCATAAAGTTGCAGGACGCAAACCTGTTCGAAATGGCAGCAAATGCCTCACCCAAAGACGGGAACCTTGGTCATACCGGCCGTGACATGAGCACGATGCTATCGTAACGGCCCGTGAACAAACATTTCCGAGCACGCTGGCGCACCCCATCAACCCTGAACCCATGACGAAGGTAGAGCCTTCTTGCGGCCTCATTGGAGGCAAAGACCTCCAAGTGCAGCCACTCGAGACCGGATTTTTTAGCCCAGGCAAAAGCCTCTTGAAGCAGGGCTGAGCCAATGCCACGGCCCCTCAACTCGCTCTTCACACCCATAGACAGATCAGCGCAGTGATCCATTCCACGAATGGAATAGGGAGTCACATCGACCCAGCCCAGTATCTCCCCCTGAAATTCAGCAACGAGATGAGCCGACTGCCCCAGCATGGTCAGCCGCACCCGATCAAAAATTCCATCGAGACTCCCTGGCTGCGCCACAAAATAGGCCTGCGACTCTCGGTACACAGAGCTCAAGAGATCTCGGTAGGGGGGAACATCATCCAGGGTGATGTTTCGAATTTCCACGGAAATGCGCACTCCTCTGCAGAGATCGAGT
>JANQPW010000654.1 GCA_028285285.1 Silvanigrellales bacterium | reverse complement strand
TGCAGCTCAAGAGACGCCTGAGTGAGGGGGAGTTGCCACTGTCTGTGGCTTACCACGAGAGGCCACACCGCTCCCATGCGAAACCGGAGATCGGGCCAGAATTTGTTCCTTTTTTGACCCCTGACAAACCACATGCCCTCAAGCCCAGGCCCCGCTGAAAAGTGGGGTGTCTGCGCCGAGGCATTCGCCGTGGTGTTGTGGGCTTGAAGGGCAATGTGCGGCAGGGCTATGAAAAACCCCCTTCCCAAAAAACCTTCATGGAGATTGACGCTGGCGCCGGCGTTGAATCGCAGTTTGTGTGTGCCGGGGGAGTTGGTAACGAAGTTCGAATGCTGAGTGGAGAGCGCTGTGTAAAACCCAACGCGAGAAAGTGTCTGCTGGAGCAGGCGACCCTGGTGTTGGGGAACCGGAACACTGAGCCATTCGAAGAGAGTGCTTTCCAGCAAGCTGTTTTGGTTTCCTTTGTGTGTGAATTTCAGATCGAGCAGCCTTGCCTGGAGTCTTTGTGAGAGCCGGAGCGCCTTTTTTTCTCCAAGGCGCTCAGAGAGGAGGGCGTATGATAGGTAAATACCCTGCTTTTGGGGTTCAGAAAAGCTGACAACGCCAGACCTCAGTGTGTGCAGCCCCGATCGCATGTTGGGGTGTTGATTGGCAAAAGCAGATGGTTTCTTGGAACTCGCTTCGGTGCGGATCAGCTGTGGGGTGGGTGGGTGCTCAAGATGGGTGAATGCAGCCTGAAGTCGCGCCAAGTCGTAGAACGCATCGACTGTTTCCTCTGCGTGCAGCAGCACCTTTTGCTCTTGGGGGCTCAGTTGGCGGCGCTCTTGAACGTGAAACCATTCAAGTGCTGTGAGGTCGAGTTTCAGTCGTGCCAGGAGGGAATGGCGTTCTTTTTCAGGAAGGCCATTTTGTTGCAGGGCGCCGAGGTACTCTTCAAGTTCCCAGGGAAACTCTGTTGCAGAGTCTTGCTGGAGCAACTTGAGTCGGAGACTTTCCTGCTGCAGTTTGGCGCGAATGGTTGCCGCTTGTTCCATCAAGATCAGGTCTGGAAGGATCGATTGCGCCAGGCTCCGTTCCGCTTTTGTGAATTGAAACAGCTCTTGATAAAGCCGCTGGTAAGCCGCGCTTCGGCCTTGGGGTGAAGGTTTAAAACTTTGCTGCAGCACTGCAACAAGGGGCTGGGTGGAAGTTTGAGGGCCTGGAAGCGTGGACAGTTTGCGATGGACGCGCTTGTGGGCCGCAAAAGACTGCTCTGCCAAAGTGGGCAGTGCCGCGCCTCCCACCTCAAGCAGCGGCTTCGCCGAGAAAGGATCCTTCAGGCTTCGCAAGCTTTCTAAGACTTGGGTAGGGGTCACAACCCAGCCCTGAGGAGCGCGATAGTTCCGTTCTTCGTCGAGCGAAGCCTCGAGCAACCATGCGAGGTAGTAGGCGCAGTTTTGGCTGAGGAAGTGATAAGGGAGAAATGACCGGCGCTCCAATTCCCACAGACGTTCAAACAACCGCTGCTTTTCCCTCTGGTTGAGGTTGAGCCTGAAAAAGCGGACTTTGCGGTTTTCCAGCAGACTCTGGACAAGAAGGGTGTGAGCCATCGTTCCCCAATTGAAGACCGTTCCCAGTTGTCCGGTGAGGCCCTTCCACGTTTGGCTTCCCCAGGCCTTTTCTTCCTGTTCCATTTCATAGGGGTGGAGGAGAGCTCCCACATTGAGCATGGGTTGGTAAGAGGGCCCGTTGCTCGCCTGCGAGACGTTCCAACCGCGCCAACCCTCACGCACAGGGCGCAAGAGCAAATGACCAAACAAAGACTCGGGAGCCACTGCGGACGATTCGGCGAGGGCGAGTTCCACATGGGAGGTATTGGGCAGGTCAGCCCAATGTTCGAAGAGGGGGCAAGTCTTTTGCCGGGGTTCACGAGGCCAAATTTTTTCAAGGAAACGTGATTTGCTGAACTCCTGACAGTGCAGGCGATCGTTGATGTCAATGGCCACTCCATGGTCTTCCAAGGTCACAAAGTGTTCTTCTGCGAATGTGACGAAGTCGAGATGTGGAGAGTGGGTCCCTGTGGGTCTTGAAAAGGCCCATGGGCTCCCAATCTCGCTTTTGACTCCAGGGCTGTTTCGGAGTGGTTGGGGTGCCCAGAAGTTGATCTGCCTCCAGGTCGTTTGGTTGGAGTAGCGCTGGGAGTGGTCGGCTCGAGACACGAGGGCGTGAATCACAGCACGTTTCATCCAAATTCGTTGGTGGAGCTCAGCCGGTCTTTTGAGTGTTCCTCGTGGGCCAAACGGCGTTGACTCCTGCGGCAGCAAACGAGACGTATTGGCCTGGGTCATCATTGGGTAAAGGTAAAACACCGTGCGATCGCTGTTCCAGCGGGGTGCTCTCGCAGTGGGATCTCCCAGGCCAAAGGGCTGTGAACCCGAGCTGGTTCTCCACTCAAATCGAAAATCTTTTGCGAGGGCAACCAGGTCGTGAGGCAGCTCTTGTGAAAACAAAGGCCATTCCCGCAGAAGTTGATTTGCCACCTCCTGGGGAATGCTGCTTCCGAGCCTCAGCTGTTGCTGCTGCGGTTGCTTTCCTATGCCCTTGTGGGAAGTTTGGGAGTGAGCCGTTTGTGAGACGCTCGCAGAAAAAAGCGCCAAAGTGGTCAAACTCAAAACCGTGAAGGTCCGCATCAGCACTTCGTCAAACAGCGAGCGTCGCTTCATTTCGGTGGGAGAGTCATTGTGCCTGGAAACGACGAGCGAGCTCGGGCCTGCTCAAACTTCGAGCGAAGTGTGGGATGGGAATCAATGGCCTTTCGGAGATCTTGAAACAGCAGCCGTGCTGCGGGTACCTCTCCTTTGGCGCCCTGACGAAGGTTGCTGAGCATGCGCAGACTTTGGGGCCGCAAAGAGGCCACAAGCAGTGATTTTTCCGACTCATCCAAGCCAAAACCCATGGCCAGATCGCTTGTGAAAGAGCTGGGTGCTCCAACGAGTGTTTGTGCCATTCGCGTTTCATTTTGTTTGAGGAACTGTGGTGCAATTTGCGCAAAGGTAGAGGGCTTCTGGGGTGCTGCTTCGGCTCTGTTTCCGCGGCGGCGTTTTTTGGGAGGTCGCGAGTCTCTCTCATCATAGTAGTCGTCGTCGTAGCCATCTTCATAATCATCGTAGTAGTCGTCTTCGTCATCGGCGGCCTCAATGATCAGCCAAATCACCAGACCGGTGACACCCGCAGTTGTGAGTGTTGTGCCCAACGACAGCCCTAATCCTGAGAGCCCTTCAAGCTGTGCGTGCGCGTGTTCTTCAACGAGGGGTTGGGAAAGGGGCGCGATTCCCAGGCCAAGCACCAAAGAAAAAGAAAGGGCCCGTAGCTTGTTGTGGGGTTGAGAGGGCATACCAGTACTCCCTTGTGTGGCAGCAAAACGCAGAGGCCATTGGCCCTCGTTTTTTGATTGAGAGAAAATTCGTGAGGGGGAGTGTAGCAAAAGCAAGCGCGTCTGCCCAGTGGAGACAAGGTCTGTCTTCTTTGCCACACGGTGCGTCATGCTAACATGGTTCAGAATCTTGGCTCACTCACGCAATGGAGGCACCACGTGAAAAACTTCGCGCGCCTGAAAGTTCCTATTGTCTCACTCACGACTTTTCTTGTTTTCTTATCTCAGGTTATAACGGGCTGTCGCACGCGGAGCTTTGGCAGCCTCCAAACCGCGACCTCGAGCTCTGGCGGAGCCGCACTGCGTGAAATGCGGGCTGCGACCACGGTGCTGCCGCTGTATGATGCCCTCACTTCGGAGGGTGTTGTGAGCCCTCCCGTTGCAAAAGCCATCTCGGAAAATTTTCGCATTGTTGATAGCGATCAAAACAGGCGCGACCTCGATCCCGATGTGAAGTCCACACGGCCTTATGTTGTTTCGTTAGCTAAGGAATACCAGGATTTCAATTCTCAGTCGATGCTGCGCGCTCAGCTGCGAGCTGAGCTCAGGCGGCAGTCCGATGTGGTGAAACGGCTTTGGCAGCAGAGAGATCTCGAAGATGCCAAAAAGTGGGACACCATCGTGGTGGGAGCCGGACCTCAAAGTGTGGCCTATGTGCAGGAGATGACCTCAAAAGATCCCAACTCGTCGGTGTTGGTGATCGAAGCTCAGCCGCTTCCGGGCGGCACCTTTTCTGACATCGTCGATGTGTGGTTTTTGAACAGCACGAACAACGCAAACGACGGCAGCACTCCCTTGCCCAACCAAACGCAGTCGGGAGGGAGGGCTGGTCAGGGAGATCTCAACACCGTCATGGACTTGCTCGGCATTCCCGATCTCAGCCGGTTGCGATGGCCCCCTGCCGGCTTGGTTGGGCTCATTTCCGAAGTGGGAATGAATGTGTCGGGGGCTGTTGCTGCCTTTGAAACTGAGGTCAATGGGGTCAAGAAAGTAGACATCAATGGTGTTGACCGGCGTGAAGTGGAGGTCACTTATCGAGATCCCGACACGGGGGAAGAGAAAAAGTCGCTCTTGACAGCCAGAAATGTGATTCTGTCTGCTGGTTTGGGCAACAAACCGAAGCTTCCCTTTGACACATCTGACGACGACACCAAGGAGCTGGTTGAGGAGCTTCTTTTGGAAGAGGAAGGCAAGCTTC
>JANQPW010000652.1 GCA_028285285.1 Silvanigrellales bacterium | reverse complement strand
TGAGTGGAGCGGCGAAGGCGTTGATGACACTTTCAAAGAAGCTTTGGTGGTGGGCCTGCATGAAAGCGTGCGTCAGGCTGCTCAAACCCAAAAAGAGCGCCTCCTGTTGCGCTTGCTCCGACTGTTGGCTTCCGCCGACGTTCGTGCTCACTTGCTCGACCTGGGTCGTGACGCCTTGATCGCACTCACCCAACCGCGAGAAGTGGGGGAGCTGACATGGAGCGAAGGTTCGTTCACCTATTCCGACACGCGCTTTGACTTCAGTTCTTCACGACCCGTGGTCAATCTGTTGCTCATGCTCCTGCCACAATCGATCACGCAAGACGCCTATCACAAGGCTTATTGTGGAGAGGGCGGCCGCGTGGCGCGCCGTTTCCAGCGCTTGTCACAGGATCTCTAAGCTCCCTCCTCTCGCGCCGTATGGTCGTCACTCCTTTGAACGCTCAGGGCATTGTTGTTCTTTTTACTATTGTCCATTAGGGTTTGCCGATCAAAGCAGCTTGCTGGGGAGGCACAGATCGGTGGCGGTTTGGAAAAGTTCGGTTTCAGTCAACTCGGATTCCTACCGGGAAAACTTCAAACACAATGCAGAACTTTGCGCTTCCCTTGAGAGTTTGCACCAGCGCTATCGCCAGGGCGGTGGTGAAAAATCCCAGAAGCGACATGCAGACCAAGGCAAGATGTTTGTGCGCGACCGCTTGAGTGCTTTGTTGGATCCCGACTCCAGTTTTATGGAGGTAGGGGCGCTGGCGGCGCACGAGGTCTATGAGTCACCTGTGCCGGGCGCGGGTGTGGTGGCCGGTGTGGGGCGCATCAAAGGTCGTTTGTGCATGATCGTGGCCAACGATGCCACGGTCAAGGGCGGGAGCTATTTTCCGCTAACGGTGAAAAAACACCTCCGGGCTCAGGAAATTGCCCTCGAAAATGCTTTGCCGTGTGTGTACCTCGTTGACAGTGGGGGTGCTTTTCTTCCCCTTCAGTCTGAGGTCTTTCCCGACCGAGACCACTTCGGACGCATCTTTTACAACCAGGCTCGGCTGAGTGCTGCGGGAGTTCCGCAGATCTCGGCAGTGATGGGGAGCTGCACAGCCGGCGGTGCTTATGTTCCTGCCATGAGCGATGAAACCATCATCGTGAATGGCACCGGGACCATTTTTTTAGCTGGGCCGCCCTTGGTGAAAGCTGCCACTGGCGAGTCTGTGAGTGCGGAAGATCTGGGTGGGGCACGGGTGCACACCGAGATGAGCGGGGTTGCGG
>JANQPW010000648.1 GCA_028285285.1 Silvanigrellales bacterium | reverse complement strand
GTCCAGCCAAGGCGGGTGCTGCCGAGCTCGTTCCAGAAAACGCGCTATAGCCTTCTCCTGGGGCCGAAACAGCCAAAGAGGAAAGGGGTGAAATGAGCGTGGGGCCCATGGCAGCATAAGGCCCAGGGCCACGGCTGGAGTAGCTCACAACACGTCCTTGTTCAGGAAGGCCTGTCACGCCGTGCACATATTCATAGAGCTTTTGACCCACAAAGGCGCCGGCTACCAACACGTCTGCGGGGTAAATCCCACGTCGGTTGAGACTCGACAAGCCGGGGCCGTTGTTGCCCGCACTGAAGCTCACCACCATGTTGTGACGCTCGGTCACTTCCTGTAACGCTCGCTGCATGAACTGCTGGCTTTCTACAGACTGGAAAAAGAGGGAGTAGCTGATGTTGGCCACGTCGGCGCCAGCACTGCCGAGCCAGTCTAAGGCCCGTGTGAAGGTGCCGATGGTGTAGGCAGCGACTTCACGATCTCCTGTGCGAGAGGAGAGGTCGTAGTCGATGATTTCCGCTCCAGGCGCAACGCCATCAAAGCGTCCACCCAGCTGGTGTCCGGCCATAACGCTGGCCACACCTTCGCCGTGGGAGTCGCCGGCTTGTTCGCCTTCAACCAAAGACAAAGTGAGGGTCTCTGCATCGAAAATACCGGCCAGGTTGCGGCGTGAGCCTTCCGTCCAATAGGTGTGCTCACCGGTGGTGGAGTACTCGCCAAAACACTCTTCCGCTTCAAAGGTGCCATTCACGTTGAGATCAACACAGACAGCATAGGTGCCGTCGTCTTTCTGCGACACAGACACGGCCATGGAGTCCTGTGTTCCGTTCTCGTTCCAGTCGACAAAAGAAGACAACTGCGATGGGTCTTGCACGGCTGCTGCAAAAAGGATCTGCTTGGGCTCGTTGAGGCTGCCGTTCCAAACGGGAGAGCCATCTTCTGCTGCCGTGAGGGTGATGTTCAGCTCAGGACTTGCCGAGCGAAAAGCCTTGATTTTGCGGCCTTGAGTGCTGGTTGTGCGCAGGCCTGATTGGAACAGACTGATGCCGTCGTCGATCACTCCCACCACAGTGTCTCGGCCGTCCATGGTCGGGTTTTCGGCGAGGAATGCCGGGAGTTCAAAGTCTTCTTTGGCGAGGTAGTAGATGGTTTCATCTGGATCGTCGAGGGGGGTTGTGGGCACCACGCTCAGGCTTCTGTCTTTCAACGCGAGCGGGCTCTGGTCGGCGTCGACCGTGAGTTCTGCAATGTCTTCGGCCGCACCACGGAGGCTCACAACAGCCTCGCCTTCAGCTTCGAGCCCTCGGGCACGGGCTTGTTGCTTGAGTTCGTCGCTGTTGCTCACGCCTGTGACCAAAACCGTTACCGTGCGGCTTTGTTCTTCCCGAAGTTCTCGTTGCAGTTCTGTGCTCGCGAGGGGCTTTTTCCCTTCAGGTGTCTTCGTTGTTGTGCCCGTGCAAGCGCTGCCCAAGAGCGCCAGGGGTAGGGCGAGGGATACAAGTCGACTCGGCTTCATGTGTTCCTCCAACTGTATTTGAATTCTGGAGAAACCGTTCTCTCACAAGGTGTAGGGGAGTTCAATAAAGAATTTCTTTACGACTCAGTTCTTACCATTTGATTTGATTTGAGAAAGCGTGCCAATGAAGCATTGTAACGTGGTGCGTCGTCTCGCATGAGCCAATGGCCGCAGTTGTCGAAAGCCTCAAAATGGGCCTGAGGAAACTTGCTGAGCTGTTTGAGCCACTTTTTCTGGTGGAAGGTCATGAAGCGTTTGATGCCTCTTTCTCCATAGGCATAGAAAAAAGGAATCTGCGGTGTTTCGCAGCGGACCTCTCCCGTTTTTTGCAGCACGTGTTTCCAAAAGTGGAAGTACACGTAGCACATGTCGGGAGAGACCGGGCGGCTGCGCACGCCGCCGGAGAGTTTTCGCGGTTCATTGAGGCCGGAGAGTAAAGTTAAAACGGCCGTTGAGAGGACCTTCCCAAAGAGGGAGCCCGCCAGAGGAATCTGCTGCAGGAAGAACGCTCCTGACAACCCCGCATGATACCCCAGCACGAGTGCGGTGGAGCCGACGGAATCTTGTTTTCCAGCAGTGGGGCCAACATCAATACAGGAAATTGTGGCGACCCGCGCTGGAAAGCGCTGCAAAAAGAGGTAGCTGATGACAGCCCCCCAATCATGCCCCACCAGGTGAACGGGCTGATCAGCGGGAATGTCAGCATGCTGCAGAGTGCCCTGGAGCAGCTCCACAATTTCATGGAAATCAGGGCC
The DNA here is from genome assembly GCA_028285285.1 of Silvanigrellales bacterium. Taxonomy (GTDB): domain Bacteria; phylum Bdellovibrionota_B; class Oligoflexia; order Silvanigrellales; family Silvanigrellaceae; genus JANQPW01. Next base: position 2,564 of record JANQPW010000648.1, on the reverse strand, counting down.
GCGCCGGGGCGTGCGTGGAACGGTCTTGCGAAGAGGTTCCTCCCCGTATCCCGGCAGATCAACGCAAAGACAGCGGTGGGTCGGAGAAAAGGCCTCGACCTGCTTTTTCCACAAACGGGCATTGTCGGGGAAACCATGCACAAAGAGGAGGACGGGAGTTCCAGCGGTTTTGGGGCCAGAGTCAAAATAAGCCAGATGGCTTTCTGAGCCGGCCACTTTTTCAACTCGGGTGTTCTTGGTTTTCGAGGAGGGGGTCTTTGCGGTCATGCGGCCACCTGCTTTTTCAAAAAATGAAGTCTGTCAGAAAAAGTGTTGCATGCCAAATGCCACACCCTGTGTGGAGTAGGGTGACCAGCCCACCGCATAGTCGAGGCGCACAGTGAGGCGGGCCACCGAGGGAGCAATAAATCGGAGACCTGTTCCCGCCGATTGGGCGGGTCGTGAGCGGGCAAAATCTTCGGCACTTTGACCCACCTGGGCCACATCATAAAAAACCACGTGTTTGAGAACAAAGTAGCGAAACTGCAGCGAGGGAACACGGTATTCCATATTGGCAAGAGCTGCGCGGTTCCCTCTCAGAAAACCATCGGGAAAACCTCGAATGTCACCCACTCCTCCCCACAGCACTTGGTCGGCCGGGTGTTCTGCACCGGAGACGACGCCCCGCAAACGGAGGGCAAAATTATGGCGCTGCCCAGCAAGTGCAAAGGCGCGCAGCTCAGACTCTGCTTGAAAGTGATCGCGGTTGGGCAATGCAGACTCTTGTGCCGATCTTTGGGGAGCAGGCCCGAAAGAGCCAGAGATCCGTGTTTCGAGCAATTGGCCCTGTGTGTGGATGCCCACACTGCGGAGCCGGCCCCACTGATGGCCCACAAGGGGTTGCACCCGGGTTTGTCTCTGCCAGGAAAAACCCTGGCCTTCCTCGTTGAGCCTTTTCTCTTCACCAGACAGCAGTGAATTTGTGGTTTCATCAGCAAAGAGGCGACCGCCTGCAACGAGGGCCTGTGAGCCTGTCAGCGGAAAGCGGAGTTCTGATTCCACACGTCGTGTGCTGGTGAAATACGCCCCAATGGGTTCGGGGTTTCTGGCGTAGAGGGTGTGGGATCTGTTGAAAAGGCCGACGTTGAGTTTGGCATCAACGGAGCTGCCAAAGAGGCGTTTGTGCCCCCACCACACGACTCCTGAATGAGCTCCATTGTGGTTTTCATACTGGCCTCCGAGCTCAATGTGACGGCCAAAGCTGTTGAGCTCATACAAACCGAGAACAAAGAAACTGCTGCCCCCACCTCCTCCAAATCGCGCAATGGGAATGGTGGTCCACTTTTCGGCAACCGTGAAGTGAAGATCAACCTGATCGGGCTGCTGCTCTGAAGCTGTGGACTCCGCTGCCACTTCGTAGAAGAGCCCCAGGTCGCGAAGATTTTGGACACTGGCTTGGAGCTTTTCTCGGTCGAAGGGTTCACCTTCTCTCACTTCGAGCTCGCGGTCCACAACACTGCGGCGGGTGCGATCGAGTCCAAACACCCGAATGCTTTTTATGTGCGGAATGTCTGGAGCGGGCTGCGTCAGGTTTCCGGTGGTGTTGCTGGGTCGGGCGGCCACATGCTGGGCATATGCCGGGGGCATTTGGACTAAAAGAACAAGGAGAACAAGGCCACAGTGGGGGATGAAAAACGGCGGCAACCTGAGGGGGCTGAGCCGAGCGCGGGTCACTGCGCCAAGGCCTGCGCGTGGGTTTGGATGAAGCCGTCTTTGCGAAGGCGGCTCAACGAACCGATAACCTGCTCTTTCGGCATTTGAAGATCATTTGCCACGGTTTCAATTGAAGTGGCTTGTCTGCCCGTGGCTTTCAGGTAAAGAAGGGTGCGAATGTGATGGACTTTAAGGTGATGATCGTAAGCCAGTTTTTCTGACTTTGTGAGCCGAACGGTGAAGACCTCCTGACAGAGGTCTTCTCTCTTAGCCATGCGTACCGTGAGCGGTATCACCTTTTGATTTCTCTTCATATTCACACCCTTCTTCCCACTGATTGATGAGGCTAAAGGAGATTAGGTAACGAGTCAATCGAAAAGCTCCACATTCTTGCTTCCCGGAAAAGATCGCCTGAGATGCGGGACTTGCAGGGGGCGTGACCTTGAAAAAAATGCTGAGTGGATTGTTGCCGCGACACTCTGTGAACACTGGTTCAGAATGACCAAGGAAGAATCTGATCACGAGATTCTTTGCTCGAATTCGATGTGGGGGGTGTCTTTGGCACCCCCCTTTTTTTTCAGTTTCACCGCACGCTCTCGTTCAGTTGTTGCAACAGCTGGGAAAAAGAATCCGGCTGGAGCCCAAGGCCCAGGCGGAAACCACGCCCCTTGTTGAGCAGGGGAGACTTGCAAAAGCGGGAAAACTCCATCAACTCCAGGTCGAGCACAAACACCCCCCGTCGCTGGAGGGTTTCTTGGATGCGGAGGGTTGCCTCGGGTGGAACCAAAGGGTGCAATGCCAAACAGGTCACCCAACCACCGGCCGGCGGGTCAACCAGCCAGTGTGAGCCCGCACCAGCGCGGATCCACTCC
>JANQPW010000587.1 GCA_028285285.1 Silvanigrellales bacterium | reverse complement strand
GAAGCCAACCACCTGGCTCGCACGAAGCCCCTCGGGCACGCGCAACTCTCCATAGAAATTTGCTCCCCAACAGCTCACTTTTCCATTCTCATACCAGGTGCAGGCCGAGGCGCTGGCCAGCGCGAGTCCACTCCCAAGATTTGGAGCGTTGTGCATGAACACATCTGCATGACTCCCCCAACAGGAGATTCGGTTCTGATCCGAGACGCATGTTGTGTCTGCTGAGGCTGTGAGGTGCCGGGGTTCCCAAAGGTCAGGAACTTCGAGTTGCCCAGATTCATTGCTGCCAAAACACTCGATTCCGAACGCGGTCTGAGCGCAGGTGTGGGTGTGACCGGCTGCCACGCGTGTGGGGTTCAGGAGCTGGGGTGCTGCGGACTGTCCTGCATCATTTCTGCCCCAGCACCGCAGAGTGCCCCTGTGGAGCAGGCAGTTGTGGGAACTTCCTGAAACCAGTTGGGTAGAACTCCAGTCGCAGTCTCCTCCCCGTTCAATGAGGGCTCCTGCCAGTTGTTCTGCGCGTTCTCCACTCTGGATCCCCAGGTGAATCAGGCCGAGCTTTGTGAGGAGTTGGGCAGCGGCGTCTGATCTGGGGTTGTTGGCAATGAAATCCCTACAGCGATCTTCATCAAGCTGAATGGCGGCGCCGGGTCGGGCAAAGGTCTGCGCACAAACGTTCTGTTGTCGCCTGTTCCACACATGTTCCGCCGAGAAGAGGTCTTGCCGCAGGGCTTGCTTGGCTTGAAGCAACCACTGCACATCGCCAGTTTCCACGTGCTCCGCAAAGGAACAGGCCTGAATGTGAAAGAGGTTTTCGGCGGCAAACTGTCGTTGCAATTCAAAGAGTTCATGAAGCTCAGGGCTTCTCTGTGTTTGTGCGTGAAGCGTGCCGCTCATTCCAAATGCCAACAGAACCATTGCCAATTGTGTTTTTGAATTCATTCGATTCATTCTCCTAAAGGGGATTGCCTTTTGGAGAATTACGCAAATCGCGAGTTCGGTTCGAGTGCAAAAGCGGAAAGTGTTGACAAGTGGGCAACGAAGGGCACTTCTGAAAGGAGTCTGTGCTTGCAGCCCTACTCTGAAGACCTGCGAAAACTGAGATAGTGACCTGTCGGTTCAAACGAAGCTGTTTCAGGATCGAAAACAAAGATCCGCCACGAGTCGGGCAACACAACGGGGACCGCACTGGTTCCCTGGCTGTTCGGGTAGAGAAAGTCGAAGCCAATTCGTCGGTTCTCGTTGGTTGTTCTGAGAGATATCAATCGATCCGTGTCATTCACGATGGACACGTAAGTTCGACTGTTGTGTTCAACCTCAACGGCATCGACTTCTCCGTTTTCTGAAACAAAGCGGTAGGAACCTGCAGATGGTTGTTGAATGTTCAGTCTCAGATACCGGACTGGTGGGAGCCCTTCTGGGCGAAACCCATTGGAGAGCAGCACATCCAGAGCCTCTTGCGGAGGAAGGGAAGCGGCCTCTTCAGAAAGAAGAAAGCCAGCGATAGCGCGAATAGACGAGGCGTTTTCCGCATAGTTCCAAAGCCACTCGTGCACAAGAAGGAATCCAAGGTTGATCTCATCTTCAAGAAACCACTTTTGAACGATGCTCGGATCATAGCGAAACTTTGTTTTGTCAGCGAGTCGCTCCCGCACAACGGCTTGACGAAGATCAACTCCCTCTTCGTTTGGATTCCTGCACTCCTGTGGAAGTTGAGTGTGGAGACTCTCGTCATCTATCTGCACAGCCCCCAGGTTTTCGGGGACCCAAAGACTTCTTCGGTTGTAGTCTGGGCCTTGCTTGAGTTGTGCCAGGGCATCATCTGTAAAATGTGCGAAGCCGTAGGCGAGTGTCTGCAATTCCATTGCAAGGAGTTTCTCGTAAACTCCGACGTAGGGGTGTTTCCTTTGAGGTTGGTACGTCCAAGTTTGCGCCTTTCGTGCCAAAGCCCAATCCAAAAATTCAAAGTGTGTTGTTCCATCTTCCTGAGCACAGAGAACGCCGTCTCCGCCGTTGCCAAATTCAATGCCGGAAAAGGCTGGTGTTGGAGACGCAAGTGCAACCACAACGAGGAATATGAAGCTGAAAAGACTTCGAATTTTTTCCATGGCTTGTCTTCCTTCATTTGATTTTTCAACTGGCTGCGGCTTATAGCACAGGTGAAAGGGAGGACAACAATGGTCAACGATCTGAAGGGGCATCAGGCGGCTTTGTTTTCATTTTTCTGTGGTTTCTTGCCGTTTTTGCTGCAGCAGGCTTTTGGCAGCGGGAACTGGAACCCTTATTTTCCGGTCCGCCCTGAAGTTGTCATGGAGTATCAGGTTCTAAACACTGGTTTTTTAACCCTCTGTCTGCCCCGGCAAAGCATCGAGTTTCGAACTGAAGTTCTGAGTGAATCTGATTCGGAGGTTGTGTTTTCAGAAACTCGGATCTGCCAGCCCGATCGTGTGAATAAGGGCAGACTGCTTCCCGATGGTTCCGTTGAATATTGGTATGACGAAAAGTGGCTCCCAGTTTTTAACCTCCCGGTCGATGGTGCTGTCTTTCAGGTAGGAAACATCTATGTTCAATGGAAGCACATCGGTGAATTTGAGCTCCCGCAAAGCCCTGGTCGATTGCCTGCAGATCGGGAGGTTTTCGAGAGCTGTTTTCAAAGGAAACAGCTTGTGAGCTATGAGGCCTTTTCCATCCATTGCGCTGGAGTTGGCCTCATTTATTCCAAGCAAACATTTCTTTATGGCTCGGGGTTTGAGGAGATTCTCTTAAGGGAGTGGGAGGTGGCGCCTTGAAGGAGACCCCAACAGATCTCTCCCCTAGTCAACAGCTTCAGTGGGAGTTTGAACTGCGGAAACAAAAGAACCCAAGTTACTCCAAGCGATCGTTCGCTCGCTTGCTTGGGGTTTCTCCTACCTATTTGGTGAGACTCATGTCTGGAGAACGCCTGCCAACGGAGTCGCGCCTGAGAGAAATGGGTGAGCGGCTCACGTGGAGTGACCAACTTGTGAAAGAGCTCGGTTTGAGGGTGCGCGTTCTCAGGGCACAGAATCCTCGAGACACATCGGCAGCGCAAAGAGATCTGGTTCTGCAAAAGGAAGTGAGATCTTATACGCACTTTCCCAAGAAGCACATCAAGTTGATTTCAAAATGGCACTTTAGCGCACTTCTCGCTCTTCTTGAGACCGATTCTCGGGGAGAGGGGATCTCTTTAGAACAATTGTCTTGCCGTTTGGCTTTGAATAGAATGAGCTGTGAACTTGCGCT
>JANQPW010000582.1 GCA_028285285.1 Silvanigrellales bacterium | reverse complement strand
CTCCCCCATGGTTCCTCTCCTGTTTTTGATGTGAAAGGCGTGGGCACCGTCAATTTTGAAACCAAGAGCCGTTACCACGACAATGGTCTCATGCACTTTTCCCAGGCCATCCGGGAATATCACTTCCAGAAGCTCTTGAGCATTCTCTCTTTCCACTCTCAACTGCCACTCCAGCTCAATCCGGTTTATGCTGTGATTCACCTTGGCTTTCTGGGCCACTACGATGCAGGTGTGAAGATGAGCTCTGCAGCCATTGTGCGCCGAGCCACTCCAAGGAAGGGCACTGACACCACCGAGGGGGGCCTGCCCATTGTTCACCACCCCGGCACCTGGACCGCAAAGAAACGCTTCGTCGCGCAACTGCAAGAGGTCGAACTCACCTGGAGAAAGTATGGAATCACCAGTGCCACAACAAGAGACACAAAACCCGGGCATTCCATCGACTTCATCAACTTGCAGTTCACACGAGACATGCAGCTCATTGATTTTGGCTCCTACTCGGTGAAACCAAACTTCCAAAACGAACTCTACATTTACCCACCCGCAAAAACAGAGGGTGAAGACAGAGCCACTGTGATCGTCGGCTACCCAGCCGCCGTGATCAAACCAGAACATGAAAAGTTTGTGGAAACCGCTCACCCCAGACACCGCGTGCCCAGTTCCGTGTGGGGGATTCATTCGGCCATACAGGCCATCGTCGACAAGCTTCCCCCTGATCTGAAGCCAGATGGAAGCACCAACTTTATTGACACCCCCAGCCTGGCCGGGGTTTGGCTCGGAGATGCCATGCACAAGGGGCAAGCCCAAAAATCCGACGCCCAAGAACAACACTGCTTGCTGCTTTTGCCTGTGATCACAGCCTTGGGGGTGCAAGCAAAAGATTTTAGCTCCACACAAAACTGCGAGCAACGGCAATTGCCGGAAGCCGTCAAGGAAGGTGTGACCCAGGCCTGTTCCTTTTTGCGTCCGTTCTTAGAGCAGGCCATCAGCGCAGATGATCTTGATGCCATCGAAGATGGCTGCATTGAGGCCAAAACTCAACGTGAGATCTCCGCAGCTCTCCTCGCAGCGCAGGCCGTTCAAGGCCTCGGAAAGTTTGGGAACATTGAAACAGCCCTTCAAGTCTTGAAGAGCTGGATGCTCACTCCACTCCCTGAAGAAGCAGATTGAAAACTCTGGGTCACCCCCAGGGTTTAAGGCCCAACAGGGGTGACACACGCGTTGCTTTATAGGCCGGGTAAAAGGCAGACACAAAAGAAAGCACGACCGCTGCTCCAAAGGCCACACCCATCAAAACCGGGTCGTAGTCCACCGGAATGCGATCCACGAAATAAAATGCTTTCAATTCTCCAAGTTCAAAACCTGCAAATAGTTCGAGCACAACGATGGAAAGAACCACTCCCAACCCAGCCCCAAAGGAACCCAGCACACTCCCAATGATCACAAACACCTGAACAATATCCAAACGTCGGGCTCCAAGGCTGCGCAATGTCGCAATCTGTTTGGAACGATCGACCACACTCAAAGTGAGGGTCACAATGATATTGAAAGCCGCCACCAGAGTGATGATGAGCACAATCAAACGCACAGCCTGACCATCTCGCTTGATCTGCCGAAACAAAGATCGATCAATTTCCTGCCAGGGTCTCAGCTGATAGGGAACTTCCGCATCGAGCCGATCGGCCACTTTTTGCGCCTCGGATGGGTCTTTGAGTGTGACCTCAACGCCCTTCGCCGCTCCCTTGCGCCCGAACAATGCCACACCATCGCGAAAGCCAATAAAAGCGAGCTTTTCGTCGTACTGGGCCAACCCTATCGCCAACACGCCAACAACGCGGAGCTCCTGAAAAGTGTGGCGACTGGCAAACCCAAAGGTGCCTGAACTGAGGCTCACGGTGTCTCCCACCGATGCCTTCAGTTTGAGGGCCAACCCACGACCCAAAATCACCGGAGGCAACACGCCTTCTCCAGTGCCCGACTTATCGAGGTCCGATTCCACATAGCCTTTCTCTGAGCCTGTGATCTGGCTCGGTGTGGAATCAAGGGCATCTATGGCCTCAGGAGGATCCAAAAAGCGCCTCAGCTCTTCGGCGCTGGCCGCACGCTTTCCTTCAATCGCTTTCACAATAACAGTTGCGGTTTGCCCTTCGCGACTCAGCAGCACTTCGTTGTATTCAAACAAGCTCGTTTTTTTGAGATCTTTTCCAAGACGCTTCTCAAGATCTTCTTGGAAAAGACGCGCATCAGGAATGTCTCGCGGAAAATTATGCACAACGAGGTTGGGGTTGGCCCCCAGCAAAGTGTCGCGGAGTTGGGCCTCAAAGGAGTTGAAAACCGTGACCACCACAATGAAGGCTGCCACGCCGACCGCAACACCCAAAACCGAAACAACGGCCGTGAAGCTCGGAAGGGCAGATCCGGGTTTTTTAAGAAACTTCATCGCGATTTTGCTTCCAATACGCACCCTGGCCCCTCTTTCTGGATCGACTGCCCTTTTTTGGGCAACTTCGGAAAAATACTTCACGCTCTTCCCTGCCCTCTTGACATTGCCCAATCCTGTCAGAAATTTCTAGGGAGGCCACTGCAGACGGCGCCAACAGAGGCCTGGAATCGGACCAAAATCGTGCGGCATGCACACCAGATGGAGACCCAAATGTCCAATCAAAACCACACGGAACGAACGGGCCAGGTGCTTTCACTGGCCAGCACAAAGGCTCAGAGCCTGGGCAACCCAGAGATCACCTCGGCGCATGTTCTCCTCCAGATGTTTGAAGGCCAGGAAGAGATCGTTGCCCGCAGCTTCCGGGAAATGAAGCCGGCGGCAGAGAAAATCACGAGTGGGCTGAAGCAAATAGTGGATCAGCTGCCCCGTTCGCAGGGAGGCCGCGAGCCCTCGCCTTCTTCCGATCTCCAAGGCCTGCTGGCAACGGCCCAGGGAGTCCGTGCGGAACTCAACGATGAGCTTCTCTCTCTTGAGCACTTTCTCGTGGCCGCCCCGGAGTGCCGCCAGTCGGGTGTGGCGGAGCTCTTCAAGCGGTTGGGGCTCGATCGCCCCACGCTTCGGCGATTGGTCGACGACGCCCGGGGAGGGCAACGTGTGACCGACGCCAACCCAGAGAATAAGCTTGGAGTGCTTGAGAAATACGCTCGCGACCTCACAGAACTGGCGCGAGACAACAAGCTTGATCCGGTGATTGGGCGCGACACAGAAGTGCGGCGAGTGCTGCAAATTCTGTCGCGACGCACCAAGAACAACCCCGTGCTCATTGGCGAGCCGGGCGTGGGAAAAACAGCTATTGCCGAAGGGCTCGCCCAACGCATTGTGCGCGGCGACGTGCCGGAAACCCTCAAAGACAGACGCCTGATCTCGCTCGATGTGGCGAGCCTGGTGGCCGGTGCCAAGTTCCGAGGAGAATTTGAGGAACGCCTCAAGGCTGTGCTGAAGGCCGTGCAAGATGCCGCGGGGCAGATCATCCTCTTTATCGACGAGATTCACACCATCGTGAAGGCCGGCGGAGCCGAGGGCGCCATGGACGCCGGCAACATGCTCAAACCCGCGTTGGCCCGAGGCGAGCTCCGCTGCATTGGAGCCACAACCCTCGACGAATATCGCATCATTGAAAAAGATCCCGCGCTGGAGCGACGCTTCCAGCCCGTTCAAGTGTTGCCTCCCAACATTGAGGACACCGTGACCATTTTGCGTGGTTTGAAAGAACGTTACGAAATCCACCACGGCGTGCGCATCAAAGACAAAGCTCTGATTGCCGCCGCTAGCCTTTCCGATCGCTATGTGGCCGATCGCTTTCTTCCCGATAAGGCCATTGACCTCATTGACGAAGCCGCGTCACGCCTCAAAATTCAGCTCGACACAGTTCCCGAAGCCGTCGACAAAGCAGAGCGCAAGATCTCTCAACTCAAAATCGAAATCGCCGCACTTGAAAAAGAAACAGACGCTCAGTCGCTTGAACGCAAGGGAGAAATCGAAGCCATTGTGAAAGACCTGGAGTCGCAAACCCAGGTGATGCGCCAGGCCTGGCAAAAAGCCAAAGGCAACCTCGGTGAGGTTCAGGCTCTGAAGAGCAAACTCGATCAACTGCGAAACGAAATGGCCGAAGCCGAGCGCCAGGCACAGTTTGAAAAGGCGAGCGAACTCAAGTTTGGAGCCATTCCTCAACTGGAAGAACGCATCCAGAGCCTGAGCCAAAACCATGAGAACTCAGCCAAAGAAGAGCAAACAGCCGACTCCGCCGCTGGAGACACCGTCTGGGTCAAAG
>JANQPW010000574.1 GCA_028285285.1 Silvanigrellales bacterium | reverse complement strand
GAGTAGCGAAAGCCATCCGTTGCCGTTGCAGCTTGGGTGAAAGAAATTGTTGCTGTGGTGCTCGAGAGCGATGCCACTGCCACAGCGCTGGGATCAGCTGGTGGGGTGTCGAGGGTTGTGAAGGAAAGTGTTTCTGTTTCGACTAAGGCGTCAACGTCATCGCGGTTCACGTCTCTGTTGAACGAACAGAAGTGAACTCTGTAGTTGGTTTGAGGCTCCAAAGCCGAAATACTGTGGGTTCCTGCGTCCGGATCCACAGCATCTCCTTCAAGGCAGGTATCTGTGTCACTCGCTGCGTTCCCCACCGCCGCTCGGAGCTCTGCGGGCGCGGTCACAAACCCTGACCAACTCAAAGTCACTGAGTGGGGAAGAATTGTGGTGGTCACCAAATCGCTTATTTTTTCGGGCGCACCGTCGTGAGTTTGAAAGGTGAGCACGGAGCCCTCAGACATTTCGGGAAGTGCAGCCGTGTTGAGAGCGCAAACACGAACCACATAGTGCGTGAAGGGCTGCAGGTCTTGGAGCTGGAGTGAGGCCACGGAGGAATCGTCGGGCGCGGTGTCGCAGTCACCCGCTTCGTTGGTGTTGCTCGAGTTTGTCAGCGAGTAACGAAAGCCATCTTCAGCCTTTTCACCTAGGGTGAAGCTCAACTCAGCCGTGTTTTTTGTGAGAGAACTGAGCGTGAGGTCAGCTGGGTTTTCAGGAGTGAGATCCGCCAAGGCTGTTGCAATGCTCTGCTCGAGGTTTTCCTTTGTTTCGTCGTCGAGCAGTGCCTGGGATTGTTCGGCGAGCGTATCTCCGTCAACGGTTTCGGTTGTGCTCACAAACTTTGCGAAGCCATCCAGGATGGCGTCTTCGTTGGGTGCCGGCTGCCCGGTGGTGTCTGCCACGAGGTCGCTTTGATTCCCTGTGTTTTCGGTGGCTGTTTCCAAAACAACGGTGAGCTCTCCAATAACTTCCTCTTCACTCAAACCCTCCTCTGCAAGTGCCTCCGCCCTTTCCTCAAAGGCCTCCTCCACAAGGGTATTCAGTGTTTCAGTGGCCAGAGAAGACTTGCTTTCGAGAGCTGCTAAGCCGCCACCCAGGGCCTCCGAAGCGCCATCGTGTTGGGCGGCTGCTAGGGCATTGACCACAGCCTGGAGTTGCTCAATCTCTGCGTTGAGATGAGGTTCGAGCAGAGCTTCACCCACAGCTTTAAGGTTTTGAGTCTTTGCCTCTTCTGGCGCGCCGGAACTCAGCTTCTCCATGAGGCTGAGAGCTGCAGCGATTTGCTCAGGGCTTGGGTGGGGCGGAACGCCTGGAATTGAAGCTCCCTTCTGGGTGGTGTTGACCGACTCAATGGCACGGAAGAGTTCTTGAGACAGAGCCCGCGCCTTCTGCTCGGTGAGAGAGGTTGCATTGACCAGGTCTGGAACGAGACTCGGCTCGAGGGCGGCCACAATTCCTGCTGCTTCTTCTGGGGTGAACCCCGAGTCAACGAGGGCTTGTATGGCTTGTTGCCGTTGTTCATTGAGTTGGACCTGCCGGGTTTGAGGCGTTTCGTTGCTGCCCGGTTCGCCTGCGGCGGGAGGTGCCGCTGCACCGCGAGAGAGCTGAGCCGCAAGCGTTCCCGCGCTGCCAGACTTTGTGCAGGAAATGAGAGCAGCGCTGAGCAGAGCTGCCAGCAAAACTTGCTTGCGTTGTGATCTCATTCCCATCCCCCAAAAAGGGCATTATCTGCAGGCGTTGAGCTGTCTCACGCCTTCCCTCTCTGGGGTATCGGAACAATCAGCTAAACATGTAATATTTCTCAGGGAGTCTGTTTTGTTTATGAATTATAAAGACTTGGAGTGGACGATTCAACAGAGCGATGGGTCCACGTAGCCGGCCTGAGGGCGCTTGCCAAACAAAGTCACGACAATGTTTTTGAGCTCAATCGGTTTTCCGCCAGCGGCGGGATCCACCGATTCATTGAAGTCTTGGAGCATCTTGGCGGTCGAGCCCATCATTCTGAGGAAACTCGTCACCCCCACTTTTCCAGAATTCATTTTTCGAATGAGAAGGGTAAAAAGGTTGAGGATCTTAACGAGGTGACTGTTCTCTGATTCCACAAATTCCTTGAGTTCACTCTGGGACACAGTGCCACCGAGTTCAAGAAGTTCGATGAGTTCAGAAAGAACCGACACCTTTTTGCTAGAAGCATGCACAATGAGACAGGTGAGTCCGCGTTGTTCGTTTTTTTTCAGGTGGGGAAGGGATCCGAGGTCGATGACTGTGGTGAAGAATGTGCCACCAACCGGGTCCCTGTGGAAAAAGAAGTTTCCTGAGTGCACATCTGTGCTGAAGTAACCCTTCTTGAAGAGGGCAGCACGAATGTTGGCACTCATTGTTTCTTTAATGGAGCGGCGAAAAGATGGGTGGTTCACGACCTGGGGGTCTTTGAAGGCACTCACATAGGGTTGACCTTCTGCCCACGTCATCACCACAACGTCTGAATTTTTAGGAAAAGCTGTGACCCGCTGAATGGTTTTCACCCCGCCCGAGTTGAGGTTAACGGCAAGTTCGATGTTGTTGTGTTCGTTCATGAGGTCGGCCTCTTCAATCACAGAGTCCGCATAGGCCTCCACCAAGCTGAGCACGGGGCTGTCGGCACCCAGAAGCCCGAGGATGAGCTGTTTTTCCTGAGTGGCCTCTTCATAGATACCCCTGCGGAGGATCTTCACGGCGACGGTTCTGGATCCAAAACGCGCGCGGTGCACCTGCGCCATGGTGGCGCGGCCAATAGGCGTGGGTTCGATTTTGAGTTTGGAGCGGTGTTCCCCCAGGCCCTGCTGGAGCTTTTTTTCGACCACCTTGGGGTGCATGGCGGGGAGAAAGTTTTTCAGGAGATCGGCACTGCCCTGGAGGTCGGGAAGAGAGTCTGCCACTTGTTGAAACACCTTTTGCACTATGGGGCCAGACCGCATCACCACCAGTGCCACAAACTCTTTAGTTTCTTTGGGCCTATGACGAATGAGATCCGAAATCATACGCAGCCGATTGCGGCTCGGTAGCTTGAGAAAGTACGACGGAATGAGCGCGTTCAGGAGTTCCGTGTCTTGCTCTGTGAGGCCGTCTTTGGGAATCTTCACGAGCTCTCGCACCCACTCGCGGATGATCTTGTTGTCAAGATCAATTTCGTCGGCAACCTCATGAAACTCGTCAATGATGCCCTTAAGGTCTTGAGCAAAGGACTGCACTTTTTCTTGAGGGTTGTGCTTGCCGTCCACGAGGCGATCGAGATCTCTGCCCAGTTCCTTGAGAAATTGGGGGGTGAGCTGCTTGTCAAAACGCTGCAGGTCAAACCTTGGCAATATGTTTTCGAGTTTCGGTTGCTCTCTTCTTCTTGTGGCGGTGTGTAGCTCAACCAATTGGTTGTCGAGCAACTCCCAGTCTTTCGCGGCGATCAAGAGCAGCAGGTCGGCCACGGCATTCAGCAGATCGTCCAGCGTGGTGATGCTGGGCAGGCTACCGGCACCCAGAGCCCTCAGGTTCGAAGTTTCAGGTTTGGCTTTGCAGCCGGCGGGCAGGCCACTCAGCGCCAAGCACATGCCCCATAGGCAAAGGAAGGGAATGCGAGGAGCAATTTGGCTCAACCATCTCGAAAGTTTGGGAGTCATAGGGTTCCCACCAGTCAATTCAACGGAGGGCGTTGTTCACTCATCTGTCGATGGTTTTGCACTGCAGAAGTCTGGATTGTCATGGTGGAACAACTCAGACGGGCCTTTGTTCAGTTGAATGATGATGGCGCGGAGTCCCTTTTCTGTGAGAGCAATCCGATCGGTTCCGAGAGTGGGTTGATCAGGAGAGTCGATGAAGAGCTTATCGGGGCTGTCGATCAAGTCTTG
>JANQPW010000542.1 GCA_028285285.1 Silvanigrellales bacterium | reverse complement strand
CTGTGAAAAACAGAGCTCACCCGTGCAGTCCTGTGCCAAAGCAGCCTCAAAGCGCGTTTCCAGTTGTTTGAGTTCGGCAACCACGGCAGGAGGAATCTGCACTCCCGGAACATTGACCTGTGCATTCGCACCCTCAAGCCACAGTGTCATCGCCAGCACAGCGCAGGCAAGCCCCAGCCAGACCCTGAGAATTCGAACACAGAGGACGAGAATCTTCATCAGTACAACCTCACAACAACACGTCGGTGCCGAGCCAGAATTTCATCTGCATTGAGTCCAGAGACGATCTCTGCGGGGAGTGGTTTTGTGTCGGCATAGGCCTCAACTCTCACCCGCGTGCGATCAATTCCCAAATTTTCCAGGCGCAGCCGCACCTCCATGGCACGTGCACTGGCCAACTCCCAGTTTGAGGCAAAGCGTGAATTCTTCACCACCGGTTGAGAATCGGTATGTCCTTCAACCGCAAACCGGTAGTCTTTTCCAAACGGCACCACAGTCTGCAGCACCTCTTCGAGGTTCCTCTGCCACTCTGTGCGAATGACCGCACTTCCGGTGTCGAACACAACACCCGAATTGAAAGACATCTCCAAACCCTGATCGGTGAGCTGGGTTGAAACATACTGGGCGAGCCCGGCTTCCTGCACGGCAACCTCGATCTGGTCCTGAATGGACGAAAGGCTCTTCTCGCTCTTTTGTCCACCGATTTTTTCGGCGATCTGCTGGAACTTCACTTTGCTCAGCTCAGAAGCCGACAGCAGCATCACAAAAAAGATCAACAAATTGGTGATCAAATCTGCGTAGCTCAGCAGCCATGTTTCCTGGTCTGATTTGTTCCTCCTCCTCACGAGGTTCTTCCCCCTCCACTGGTCGCACTGAGCTGGCGGGCAGCGTTTTCCATGCGATCGAGCAGACCCAATCGCTCATCAAGCAAAACCTCGAGGCGGTGCCCAATGGGGCCTGCGATTCCTGCGCCAAAGGCAATGCCATAAAGCGTTGCCAACAGGGCCAGCGACATTGCTGCGCCAATGTTGGCATCGTCGCTTCCCAGAGCTTGGAACAGCTGGATCATTCCGGTTATGGTTCCCACCATTCCAAACGAAGGAGAGAGTTTCGAAAGCATCTCCCAGTTTTGGTGGAGAGGCTGCATTTGTTCGATCTCGGTGGCTTTCAGATCATGAAAAACCACTTGAATGACCTCATCGCTCCCTCGAGCCACAACGGTGTTGATAAACTGCTCTAAGGCAGGAACCCCAGATGACTCAGCCTTCTGGATCGCCTCCGCCCGTCGGCCTGATGTATAAAGTGAGTAGACCGAATCAAAAGCCTCGGTTGAAGAAGCTGTTTGCTTCACATACGAGCCAAGGCCGGGCACAAATTCGCGCAAAACCGTGAGGCTGCGAAGAGCCACTCGGCGACTGGAGGCAATCAAAATTGCGGCCACACAACCGGCAAGAATGATGAACAGCGCGTGCCCATCAAAAGTGCGCACCTGAGTCATCTCTCGCTCCATAAAGCCAACAATCACGACCACAAAGACCAGTGCTAGACCCAGCAATTGCATAGACAGCTCCTATGGGGTTTCTTGAAGTTCTTTGAGTTTTTGTCTCACGAGGGGATCGGATTCAATCTCTTCAGCCTGCTCATAGAGTTCAATGGCTTTTTCTCGCTCACCCATGAGAAGCAACACCGACCCTTTTGCCCGCAAAAAGATCGGGTGAGACGGATAGCGATCCAAAACCGCTTGAATGTACTGCAGAGCCAAAGCATAGTTGCCACCGGCAATGGCGTCTTGAACCAATTGCTGAGACTTGGACAGACTCACGTCGGGAACATCCTTGTTCTCTTTTAGCCCTTTTTCACGATAGGCCTCGGCCAAAGTTTCATCGGCCAGTGTTGGCTGAGGTGGCAACACAGCTGAACCCGGAGAAACCTTTGACCCTTGTGCCCCACCATCGTGTTGAACCACGATACGTTGAGCCGATGTGAGAAGCGGCACTTCAACCTCTGTGAGCAGTGTTCCGTTATTCCAACGCACGATCATTGGAGTTTTGGATTCGTATCGGTAGGGAGCTAACGGAGGCTCCTTGATTTCAATAGATTCATTCACAAAAACGGGATCATCTATGAGGTAATGAGTGTAGCTGCGAGACGTGCACGAAGAAGAAACACCAGCCCAAATTGCCAGCAACAGCCAGGCCAAAAAAGGCTTTTGCCGGAACAGGTTCGGAATCAGAAAGGCAAATTTCATCATGGCACAACCGGAAGAATTGAAGTGTTGAGTGAGGAAATTCCAATACCCAGACTGCCCGAACTCGACCCAAAAAGAAAGGCGCCGTAGTTGTCGAGCCCATAGGGCACACGCAAATACCCCGTGACGGTCACCGTGGGATCAATGATCTCCTGATCGCTTTGCGCAATGGTTGACACGAGGAGGTTGGGAACGGAGAGGTGAACCTTCGCACCCATGAGAGCGTCAAAAAGCTGTGGAAAGGCCATGCCCGCACTCGCTCCCACACCCAAAACAGGCCCCACCACGCTAATGGAAAGCCCCGTGAGAAACTCGTTGTTCGGGCCCCACTGTTCCATCCAATCCAAAGCCAGATGCACTCCCACGAGCCCTCCAGCCACGTTGTACCCCAACAAGCCATAGTCCACAAAAGAATGAGTGAGACTCTCTCCACGGGATCGACGCTGCAACTCCGCAGCTCGAGAAAAGCTCTGCCGACTCCGTCGTTCGCGCTCGAGTTCGGGTGTGAAGTGCTCTGCATAGAGCACACGGCCATTGACTAAGCTCACGATTTCCAGAGCCACCCCCCGCGCACTCTCGGTGAGAGTGACCATGCTCCGGGCTGGAGGAGAGACTCCCCTCATTTGCTCATCAAGACGTTTCACATCTTCTGGGGGAGGCAGGCCGATCGAATAGTCGAGTCTCCCCTGTTTTTGAAACACCCGCGCACTCATACACGCTTGACAAATTCGCAGAGTGACGTCTCGAAAAGAACGGCGCAGAACAGAATAGCCCCTTGCAGACAGCTCGCGGCGTGTGTCTTCCGAATAGGGAAACACACCCACAACAATCATAGGGGAAAGGTTGTTTTCATCGAAGACTCCATCATCCCACAGCGCAGAAAGCACCTCTTCAGCTCGAAAAAGTGAGTCACGGGTTTGAACGAGCAAGCTCTGGCTCAAAGCCACTTCTGCCAGCGAACACAGAAGCAGAAGTGGCGTCAAAATCAAGAAAGTCGTGCGACGAAGCATTCTCAAAACCAAAACCCAACCTCCACTCCGAAAGACTGAAAATCGAGCAACGGGGTTTCAAGATAGGTTCCAATGCTCGGGTGATCGTCTGAGTAGGTCGGGCTCGCTTCCAACGCAAAGCCCAAACTGAAGCGATCTTTCATGCGAGCTTCGACACCGAGGCGCCACATGCCCCAACTCGCCTTGGGTTTGTTCTGCAAAAGGTCGTTGACAATATCGCTTGCCGCAAGCGGATCACGACGAAAGGCCAGAGCATTGTTCCCCTCAATGCTCACAACTGTGCCGCCGACATAGGCATAAAAGTCTGGGCTCAACAGGCTGCGTCTCTCGGCAAAGAGCAGCCGCCCGAAGCGGCCGCCAAAGCTCCAACCATCGTGCACCTGATCCAAAGTTGTGTAACCCACTGCCACTCCGGCAAACCAGCGGCGAGACTGAGTGAAGAAGCTCTCAAAACCCAGCTCGAACCACACAAAAGGAGACACCGCGGCACCCAGCACGGCCGTGGCATCTGTTTGGCCAAGGCTTGCTCCAAGGTTGGTTTCATACTGACGGTAGATGATCCGCAGCGGCACAAAAAAAGTCGCTTTGTCTTTCAGAATACTCAGATATTCCTCACGGGCCTCCTCGCGAGATTTCAGTCTTTGGGGGTGACGAAGCATGGCAGGCCCCGTAGTCTGCGAAGACAGTGTGTGCGAAGTCAAGATCGCGTGTGGGGCTACGGGCTGCACCAGGCGGCTGCGCAACACCAGGTGAGGGCCCTCGGCTTCAAAGTCAAGAAAAAGAAGGGCGTCAACGGCGCCAGACTCAGATTTTTTTTGAATGACCTCTTCAAAATGATAACCGCGCCCAAGCACTGTTCGGTCGGGAAGTGACACGGTGGTGAAAGCCACACACTCCGAGCAATGAACCGGAACAAGCTGGGTTCCTGGGTTCGACACCATGAGGGTGGTGATGTGATTTTCAAGCAGGGCAGACAAGCCCGAACCCAAGCCAAGGGGAACACCCACTCCCACAAGAAGCACACGAGCATCGGGGCCCAACGGAGGTTTCTCCTTCCAAGAAAAAACCAGCTCGTCGAGCAGGTCCATTGCTTGAAGCTGGATTTCAGAAGCCACAAAGGCGCGAAGATCACGAGCACGCTGAGCTGTTTCGTCGTCACTTTGCTGAGCCAGAGCTTGGCGCCCCAGAAAGATCGAAGCCAAAAAACAGAAACACACGACTCTTGAAATTGCATTTAAATAACCCATTGGAACCGCCCGGAGACACAAGTCGCAGCCTGCAACTCCAATCCATAGGGAGCCACGTCAATCACCATCAATCTAGACTGACTGGGGTCTGCAGCCGCGCAGGCTGTCCTCCCAAAAGCCTCTGCCTGACGCAGTCTTTCTTCAAACTCTTGGGTTCTGAGGAAGCCCTCTCCAAGGGAAACAATACCCGAATCTGTGGCGAGGTTCACCAACACGCGTTTGTTCAAGGCATTTTCTACAGCAACTTGAATCTTTCCTGCCAATGCTGTGTTGAATCCAGCCACTTCCGTCACCCAAGTTCCCCCTGTGCCATGAAGCGCAACCAAGCGGGCCACGAGATCTGTCGAGGAACGACTCAACTGCCGAAGCAGCTGGTGATCCCTCGGCAGCCGCAAACCCTCTCGCAACAGATCTTTTTGACAGCGAACCTCCAGCACATCAAAGTACCGAACCCGCTCCTCAAAGCGCTCTCCTTCTTGAGCCTCTGTTTGGGGTGGAAGCTGACACCGGTAACGGCGAGCCTCCGAAACCGATTGAGTAAACCCTGGCGCCGGCTCAGAAATCCATTCATCAAGAACAGGCACTCCAAAAAGGAGTGTGAGCACCACCATGATGGTGAAAGGTTCCATGTGTCAGTTGCCCTCCCTATTCGAGGGGTTGCGATCATTTTCCAAGGGTTGTGGATTTTCGGTGTTGGAAGGGCGGCGGCCTTGCGAAGCACGCTGCCGCAACTTTTGGTTGACATTGGCTTGGTAAACGAGCTGCGAAATGCGGTTACCAAGGTCGGCTGAGAACTGCAAACTCGAACGATCTTCAGAAATCTCCTCTTGCCCATCTCTGAGGAGCAAATTGGCCAAAAGGTTGAGCCCCCAGTAACCCAGCCCAGTGATTTCTGTGAAGCGTCCTTGCATCATCTCTCGAGCTAAGGTCGTTTGGTCTCGGTCGTAGATGGTGACCTCCAGCGCAAAAGTGAATGAAGTGCGCAGTGGGTAAAGGGAAAAGGAAAAGAAGAATGGAAACCACATCCAGTTGTTGTTTTCCTCCGAGAGCCGCACCGAACGCAGCTGCACGACAAGATCGGCCACCTCCCGGCTTTCGGTTGTGGGAAAAGAAGCACCCTGTTCTTCAAGGACTCCCTCAATAAAGTAGCAAGCCTCAATGGCCTCGTCTTCCCAATCAGAGGTTTGCGTCGAGCAGGAAGTTTCGACCATGAGGTTTTTGAAGTTGTCTTCAGCAAAAGGCAGAATCGCAGGTTCAGACAAACGGCTCAGAGGCTGGTAGACATGCACACATGCCGATCCAAACCCTATTCCAAATCCGCACCCAAGAACCAGCAAAGGGAGCAGTCGCTGGTGTGCCCGAACTCTTCGCTGCAACAAATCGCACTCCTTTTCCACAATAAGAGCCGAAGAGACCTAGGCTCCCACCGAGCGGAGCAGTTCCAAAAGGGCGGGGTCATTTCGCTCCCACTGCCCTTCCTCGGTTTTTGCAATGTTCACCTTTGAAAGGCTTGCTTCCGGCCAAACGGGAATCCACGACGAATCGCGCAAATACACAGAGGCCACAAGACGAAGCGTGGCCACATCCATCTTTTTGAGAAGACTGGGAGAAAACTGACCATCGGTGATCACGACGTAACTCTCCTTCCCCAAGGTCACAGGGTAAACTTTGTAGCCCTTGTTTTTGAAGCGCCGAAAGCCGCCATCGCCAAAAATCTCCTGCTGTGGATTCCGCGGGCATGCTGCGATCACCTCGCGTGCCGTGTCCACATCAATTGGGCACTTTAGGCAGCGCAACCGTTTGCGCAAAATGGCGGGCTGGAGAGGCTTGGAAAGAATATCTCGTGTTCGCAGCTCAAGAGCCTTCAACACAAGATCTCTGTCTCTCTTCCCCGAAAGTGCGACAGCCGGAACATCTGAGTGGACAGGCATCCTCCGCATGTCCATCAGAAATTCCGGACCACTTTTGCCCGGCAAAAGAAAATCGAAAATCACAAGCGCTGGCGAACTTTCATTCCCTTTCAGCCATTCCAGCGCTTCCTCCGCAGATGTGAAACACTTCGTGTTGAGCTCCATTTTGTGCAGAGTTTTGCGAATGGACTCCCGAATAAAGTCATCGTCGTCAAGCACGACCACTGTCGGCTGCTTCCGAACCACACTCAGCCTCCTTTCGCTGATGCATTTGGAAAATGACAGGCCACCTGATGCTCTCGTTCATTTTGGTCATATTGCCGCAAAACCGGACTTTCCTTCCGACAACGGTCTGTGGCCCAAGGGCACCGCGTGTGAAAGTGACAACCCGAAGGAGGAGAAATAGGAGATGGCACATCTCCATGGAGCGTCTGCCGCACCTTCTCACGGGTTTCAGGCGTTGGCTCCGGAATGGCCGACAAAAGAGCTTGTGTGTATGGATGAGCCGCTCGCTCATAAATGCTGTCGGCATCAGTCAGCTCCACAATTCGACCCAAATACATCACCGCCACACGGTCGGACATGTGCCGCACAACCGCGAGGTCATGCGAAATAAACAAATAAGAGAGGTTCATATCCCGCTGCAGCTCAAGCAGAAGGTTAAGCACCTGGCTCTGCACGGAAACATCGAGAGCAGAAACCGCCTCATCACAAATCACAAGAGAAGGTGACAGAGAAATGGCTCGTGCCACACCAATGCGCTGCCTCTGCCCTCCTGAAAACTCGTGCGGGAACTTATTGTAAGCATCTTCGGGAAGCCCGACTTTATCAAGCAGCTCCAGCACCTTTTTTTTCCTCTGAGCAACACTCTCGGCCAAGCCATGAAGAGCGAGCGGCCCCTCCAAAATGGCACCGACCGTGTTTCGGGGGTTCAGCGAGGAAAACGGATCTTGAAAGATCATCTGGATCTGAGTGCGAAGAGGGCGGAGCTGACGGCCGCTGAGATGTGCCAGCTCGGTTCCCCCAAACACAATAGACCCAGCTGTTGGTTCGTTCAGGCGAATCACGGTTCTTCCGAGGGTTGATTTCCCACACCCAGACTCACCAACAAGCCCAAGAGTTTCGCCGTGGTTAAGAGAAAAAGTGACCCCATCCACCGCATGCACCGTGCCAACCCTGCGCCTAAAAACGCCCCCCCGAACAGCAAAGTGCATCTTCAAGTCTTTGACCTGGAGGAGAGGGGCCTGGCCACCGAGCTCGGAAGCTGATGCGGATGAACGAGGCTCAATCATGCGAGCTCCCTTTGCCTGTTGCCATCACCTCTTTCCACTCGTGGCAAGCCACCTGCCTTTCCGGTTCTGTCTCGAAAAGGGGAGGTTGCTCCGCCCGGCAGCGCTCCTGCACAAACCGACAGCGTCCCTGAAAACGGCATCCCTTGGGCAAGTTCTTCAGCGAAGGAACCTGTCCCGGAATAATGGGTAACGTGGCCTTCCGTGCACTGCTGAGTCGGGGAATCGACGCAAGCAACCCCTGCGTGTAGGGGTGACGGGGAGACCGAAACACCTGAGCCATGGGGCCTTTCTCAGCCACTCGCCCAGCATACATCACCACCACATCATCGCACAGCTCGGCCACCACACCCAAATCATGGGTGATGAAGATCACCCCCATGCCCGTTTCCTTTTGGAGGTCGCGGATGAGGTCCAAAATTTGCGCTTGAATGGTCACGTCAAGTGCGGTCGTCGGTTCGTCGGCAATGAGCACATCGGGGCGACACGCCAAGGCAATGGCAATCATCACCCTTTGGCGCATACCTCCCGAAAGCTGGTGGGGATACTCCTCCAAACGTTGGCCAGGCTCAGGAAT
>JANQPW010000532.1 GCA_028285285.1 Silvanigrellales bacterium | reverse complement strand
ATTGAAGGCAAGTCATGACTCTTTGCTGCAGTTCACCGAGCTCCGGACTTCGCAAAGACAAACCCCTTTTGGTGTCGGCCGCAAACTCTCGAAGCAGATTCTTTGCCAAAGACACCAGAAGATGCTGTTTGGCAGCCGCATCGTAGGGAGACCGCCCCTGTTCGTGCCTGTCACCGTCAGTGAGCTTTGCGACGGCCTCATAAAAGCCTTCAAGGAAACTTCCCACACCTTGCGGAGGAGCCTCATCATCCATGAAAACCCCCAACACCTTTCCAGCCCCACGCGATTTGAGATTTGCAAACGAAGGGTTTTGGGAAGCTCGTTTTTTACGCTCGGCAAGTTCCTGAACCAGCCGAACCAGATCTCGCGTCTCAGATTTTTTCATGCGCTGGTCGGGGCTGATCCGATGCAGATCGTCAGGATCAATAGCCTCACCCTTGCCTGTGAAGTAAGACTCGATCTCCAAACCGAAGCCAACACCGGGAACCCACTCAATGCTGTAGGCGAGGTGATAGCCATGATTTGGCACTGTTTCCCCCGAACGGAACATCCACTGCACATGGCGTTTTGTTCCCCCTTTGGAAAAGTTAGCAAACCAGAGATTGTAACGAGTCTTGAGGAGAAAGGGGAGATGACGGAGAGGTGGGAGTTTTGCCAATTGCGTCTCCGGCACCTCCAGGCTTGAAGACTTTTGTTCTTTCAGGGCCCGGTTTTTGTGAAGAGTGGCGCGAAGAGCCATTTTGATGGTTTGAAAAAGGACCTCTCGGCTCTGCTTTGAAGGAGTTCGACTTTTCAACTCATCGTCTGTTGCTTTCAGAACAAGGGAAATTTTAGGGTCTTCCCATGCCTGTCCCACCCGAAAAACGCTCTTTGAACCGGCTTCAGAGCTGTCTGAAACCGTGCTCGACGGTCTAAACTTGCAGCCTCCAAAAGCAAAAAGCAGAGCACAGACAAGAATGAAAAGCCCAGATCGGTATGAGATGTTCATCAGCAACCTCCCTTTGTGGTTGCCTGCCATCGGCTCACTGCGAACATCTCTGTACCCACTCCCACTCGGCATTTTTTGCACTTGAGGCCGAAACGAAAAGTGCCGAAGCTGCCACAATGAGCTTGTGTGAAGGTCTGGTAAAGATCGCGCAATGGACTCAACGACCGGATAGCAAAACAATCCGGGGCGAACTGTGAATGGGAACCCATGTTCAAGACACCGCACCGCACTCATTCTTTCTTTCTTCTCACTCTGACCCTTCTTCTAACTTTGGGTGGTGTGCTCTTCCCTCATCGGGCAAAGGCCTACCCGGTGCTGCTTCCGGCCAAAAGCATTCCCTGGATGGTGGGAGCGAAACGCGAAAACATCTTGGCTCTCACAAAAAAAGACGGAAAATGGAAGACCATTCCTGTGCAAATGGAAGAAATTGAAGACGATGTTGCTATCGTCTTTCGAAACCCCACCGAGAGTCTTCCAGTGAGAAAAAAACTTCACAAACCACGCACAAAAGATCCTTTTGAAGGATACTTTGACAATTACCACCGAGCCGTCTTGAACGACAACCATTTTGGTACCTGCGACGCGAGCTGCAATGCGGAAGTGAAAACTGCGGCGCAAAAATTTTGCGCCGGAGAGCGCTACCGTCGCTACGCGCGAACTGTGCGCATTGACCTCGATTTCACAAAGCGAACAGCTTTTTTGGTTGACTGCATGGCCCCACAGTCGGCTTTCAAAGACAGCACCAGCGTGGTGGATCAAAAAAATCACGTGATGAAAGGCGACCGGTTTGCCTTCAAGTACAAAAACGAAAACAGCGTGATGCTCGACACATTTTCCATAGGGAAGAGCAACAAAGAGGTGCTCACAGACACTGAAATGCATGTTTTCTTGAAGCCAAAGTTTATGTTTGACATGCACTTCGAGAATGATGACGTCACGGCTGAGATCTCCAGCCTCACACGCGGACCCCTCAGCCTCGCGGTTGAAATTGCCACAGCTCTCAATGTGTTCATCTTCCAAATCAACAAACAGATTTGTTGCGATATCAATATTTTTGAAGATGCACTCTACTTTCCGGTGTTGCTCGATCTTCCTTACAGTGGCGAGTCTTTCCAAAAGGGCAGTGGCCTCTTTTATGGATTTGAGGTCACCAAAGGCACCACATTCGAGTACTATCCCGTTCCAGCAACCACACCCAGCCGCCCCGTTCGCGGGGCCACGGCCATGACCCTTGAGCGGGAAAACAAAGTTGTGACCGTGGGCTTCGGCAACCTCAAGGCCATCAGCGGGAAGGCTCTTTCTCCGAAGGAGCAAACCCAGGCACAGCTCAAGGCGAAGGGTTTTCCAAAAGTGTCGAGCGACAAGGGCATCTTCTATGACGCCACACAGCTCCCCGACGGATTCAATCACTTCAATGTCTGGTTTTATGTGGGTGCGCAAAGCGAAAAGCCAAAGCTCCTCGACTACGCACGTTACGGCATTACCTTTAAAGCTCGGCGCGTGTGGTGAAGGAGTCAGCGCGCACGGCAACTCCCTTCTTTAAGAGATCGGCTTTAATGTCGGCACAAGACAGCCCGTCGATGTGAAGCAGGCTCGCCAGAAGGGCCGCATCTGCGCCAGCTTCAAGACCCTCGGCTAGGTGTTCTACAGATCCGGCCCCACCTGAAATCACAATGGGCACCGAAACTTCCTGGCGCACGAGCCGGAGCAGGGTGAGATCATAACCTGCCCGCCGTCCGTCTTCGTCAATGGAGTTGAGACACACTTCTCCAACCCCGTAGGGGAGGGCGTGGTGGATCCACTTCAGCATGTCCCACTCCGTTGCTGTGCGACCCCCGTTCACAAAAACGCGATACCCACTGGAACAGGATGTGTCTCTCAGCACGTCCATACTCAAAACCACAGCCTGCCGCCCAAAGTGAGAAGAAATCTCGCGAAGGAGTTCGGGCTTCCGCGGGGCAATCGAGTTGAGTGAAACTTTCTCCGCACCATTCTTTATTGTTGCCGCGGCGTCGGCAAAACTCTTGATGCCTCCTCCCACGCAGATGGGAATAAACACGGTAGAGGCAATCTTTGAGATTGTCTGAGCATCCGGTGGCCGTCCTTCAATGCTGGCTGTTATGTCATACACAACAATTTCGTCGGCACCTTCATCTGAGTATTTTTTTGCCAGCGGAACAGGGTCACCCAGATCTCGATTCCCTTCAAAGGAAACACCCTTAGTGACTTGTCCATCACGAATATCAAGGCAGGGAACCAATCTCTTCTTTAGCATGACTCTCCCCATCTGAAAAAGTCGGAGAGCAAAGCCAGACCAGCCAAACCACTCTTCTCAACATGAAACTGAGCACCCATCACATTCTCACGACCCACAAAAGAAACAAAGGCCACTCCATCGTAGTCGGTTGTTCCCCAAACAACCTCGGAGTCAGTCTGTTCAATTGAAGCTGCATAACTGTGAACGAAATAAAAGTGCGGATTCTTTTCAACAGCGGTGACTGAAGAAAAGGATGCCGCAGCCTGTTTTCCCGAAAACGAAACAGAGTTCCAGCCCATGTGTGGCACAGGGGCTTTCACCCGAAGCCGCTCAACTGAAAAGTTGAGCAGGCCCAAGCCCCCAACAAAACCATGAGCACCCGCACCTGTCTCCTCAGAAGAGTTGCCAAGAACCTGCATGCCCACACAGATGCCCAACAAGGGCTTGCCCGCGCGGGCGTGAGCAAGGATCGGTTCTTTCAACCTACGGGTTTCCAGCGCGGCCATGGCCTGTGCAGCACTTCCCACCCCCGGAAAAATAAGGTGAGTGAGGTTTCCCTCTTCCGCACTCCAATCTTCTGCTCCAGCAACAGGAACCGGTTCCACACCGAGGGACTGCACGGCCCTCACAACCGACTCATAGTTTCCAGCACCGTATTCTATGATACCCAGTCGCACTGTTTCTCCTCAGTTCAGCTTATTCGACCTCTGAGCTTCACCCATACCGTGACCTCTTGGCGATCGTGGTAGAGATGATGTGCATCGATTTCTGCGCTCCAGCCCAGCGACTCAATAGCCGTGCGAAGGGCTGTCAAACACTGAGACACCTCAGAATAGTGCTTTTTCATGGGCAGCTTCAAGTTGAAAACAAAATGTTTTGCATAACCCTTTTCCACCCACTTCGACACCAAATTGATAGTTTTTTGTGGCTTGTCGACAACATCACAAACCATAAGATCCACTGGCCTTTGTGGTTGAAAGCGAAACGCGTCTTCAGTGAAGTGCCGCACACGGCCTGTTTCCAGCAGCTCCAGGCTGAGCGCCCCATTGTCAACGGCCATGACCTGATAGCCTGCCTCTACCAACACTGCCGACCAGCCGCCCGGAGCAGCCCCAAGATCAACAGCCCAGGCGCTCCCCTGGGGAGCCTCAACCTGAAAGAAACGGAGAGCTTCCGTAAGTTTTGAGCCGGATCGACTCGGAGCGTTTTGAAGCCGGGGCACCCGACCTCGGAGCTGGAGCACCTCAGCATCAACCCGTTCTCGCAAAGCCACAACAGCGCGCTCGTAGTTTAAAAAGATCACGATAAGCTCATAATTTCCCTGATCTTTTGTACCAAAGTGCTGCAACAAAACCGTCTGGAACTTCTTCACGAAGCGGTCCAACCCAGGCACTCCAGCCGCAGGATCGGCTCCCCTCACATGTATTTGACCAAGCTCCGAGAGAACCTGGGAAGGCAAAGGCCCTTCACCTTCCGAGACGCACTCTTGAACCGCCAACTTCAAAGGCCCAAGTCTGTCGTGAGTTCCCTTGGGAAAGTCGACCTCATACCCCAAAATCACATCGTGCAAAAAAACCGGACCACAAGCGGGAGAAAATCCAGACTCATCAGCACCCTTCATTTGGCGCCGAAGCACTCGTGAAACATGGGGAGCAAGCTCTTCCTGAGACACGGCAGGCTCCGCTGTGAGGAAACCGCAGGCAGAGTCCAGCCCGGGCTTCACTCGAGAAAGGAACGAACCCAGGAGAACATGTGCTTCGTCGCGCGCCGCAGATTCGAATCCGGCTCGACAGGTCAGCAAGACCGTCGCTTTGGGCGAAGGTTGTGAAATGGTCATGCCCCCTCACCACGACTCAGACGCCACTCGAGCCAGGCTGCCCAAACCCAAGCAAAGATGAACAAGAGGCCTCCAAGGGGTGTGATTGCCCCCAAAAACCCTAGCCCTGAGAGCACCAGTGAAAAGAGGCTTCCTGAAAACAAGAACACACCACCCAACATCAACAAGCCAAGAAGGCGGCCAGGATGACGGATTTCCATAATAATTCCCGCAAGTGTATGTATCATTAGGTAAAACACTGCCGTTTCCCAAATCTCAAGATATCTCGGGCTGAGTGAGTCGCGAAGGGCATGCGCACCGAAGGCCCCGAGCCCCACCCCCAAACCACCCATCAAAAAGAGGAGCAGAAGGATTTGTTTCTGAAACATCACTTTATTCCCTTTCCTACATCAAAACATTCAACATCTTCATACCTTGTGATAAACTCGGTGACAGATCATTCACTCCAACAAAAACATGAGGTCAGGATATGTCACGGAAGACAAACCGTCTCAAAAGAGCTGGGGCAACATCAAGCTCCTCTCGGGACAACACTTCAAAAGCACGCATCATTGCAGTGTGCAACCAAAAGGGAGGCTGCGGCAAAACCACTTCAGTGATCAACATCGCTGCCGGGCTGGCCAGCTTAGGTCGCAAGGTGCTTGTCGTGGATCTCGACTCTCAATGCAATGCCACCACAGGACTTGGTTTCGAACACAGTGAAGAAACCAAGTCCACCTTTGACCTCATGGTTGACACAGGCAAAGTGCACCTTTCAGATGTTGTTCAAGAGACAGAGTATCCTCAGCTTTTTCTTGCTCCTGGCTCTATTGAGCTGTCCGAATTCGAGAGCCGTGTGGCAGCGGAGATCGGGCGGGAGAACAAACTCAAGAAAGCCCTTTCTCGCGCAGCCAGCGACTACGACTTCATTCTCCTCGACACACCTCCTAGTCTCGGACTCATTTCGGTGAATGCCCTCAATGCCGCTACTGAGGTTCAGATTGCCATGCAAGCACACCCGTTCGCCCTTGATGGTTTGAATCTCCTTTTGGAAACCATCGAACTCGTGAGGGAGGAGCTCAACCCAAGGCTCAGTGTCAGCGGGGTCTACTTCACTATGTTCGATGGTCGCACCAATATCTCTCACCTTATTTTGGAAGAGGTTGAAAGCATTCCAGAGCTGAAGAACAAGATCTTTAAGACCGTTGTTCGACAGAATGTGAAAGTCACAGAAGCCACTCAAGCCAAGGTGCCCGTCATGTATTTCGACGCGCACTGTGTGGGAACACAGGACTACATGGCCCTTGCAAAAGAGATTTCACGACAAGGAAAACACGCAACGCGCACAGCACGAAGCCCCAAACAAACCCAAGATGAACTTTCCGTTTAAACACAAATGACATAGGGAGACTTTTATGAGTCCAACAAAAACACCCCGCTCTCTCTTCGCACGAACCGACCGCAAAAAGAAAAATGCTCCCCGTGCCCCTTCACCTGAGCCAAGGAAGGGCGCCGCAGCGAAGACCACCGTTCCCGACAAAGATCAGACCGTCGTTGTTCGTGCCGTTTCTGAAGAGAAGGAAGAAAAAGCCCTGTCGGTTAAACCGATCCGCGACGAAGTGTCGCCAGAAAAGCCTCAGCAGAACTTAGGATCCTCGCAGAGTTCTCTCAACATTTCGCAGCTCCGCAAGACATTTGATTCACAATCTCCAAACCGAACCAGTTGGACAGAGGGTGACTATTCACAACTCATTCACAAACTCGATCGACTGCAAACCGAAGCCTTCATTCTAAAGGGAAAACTTTTGGACGAAGCAAAGAAGAAATTCTTCGAATCATCGCGGCAGGGCTGGGCAGAGTTTTGCGATCAAAAGTTGGGCATGAACTACACGACAGCCAATCAGTACATTCGGGTAGCCCTAGAATTTGATGTGACGTCACATCAATTTCCACAGCTTGGCTTCGAACACTTCAAAGCGCTGCTGCCAGTGCCGTCAAATGATCGCAAGGCAGTTCTTGAAAGCTTCGACGGGGGTTCCGTTCAATCCCTTCGACGCCTTGTTCAGGAACAGAGCAAGCACTCTCCTTCGCGAGGTGCATCTCAAAACAATGATCGCTCACTTCAATCGGCTCGACAGATGTTGAAAGCGCTGCAAAACATTCACTCGCTCATGGCCACACTCAACACAGATGCCCTTTCTCAGCAACTGCGCTGGCAGCTTTCTGCGGCCTGCAGCCAAATCGCCAGCCAACTCCTCCAGTTTTCAAACAAGGCAAACGACAGCTTCATAAACGACAAACCTATCGAGCAACAAGGAGAAACACAGCCGCTCAGAAACATTGGCGAAACATCACCCAGCATATAAGGAACAAAGTCGTGAAACCGACCTTTTTTTTTCTTTTCTTCATTCCTCTCCTTTCAGTTCTTGAGAGCACATTCAGTGCCGCCCATGCCGCAGCCACATGTGAGAGGCTCTCGCTGAATCAAGCAAAAGGAGATCTCGAAAACACAATTTCCGATCTCGAGAAGTCTCTCAAAACAAGTGACACAGCCTTATTTCTCAGCCTTCTTCACCCTTCGATCATTCTCAAAGAAGAAGAAAAAGAATCCATCTTTAAACAGATGATGGAAAGCTATGAGCTTCGGGGTAAGACACTTCAGCGAAATAGACTTCTCAAACTCGCCTTCGGGAAGGACACAGGACGAACAGTTCGTTGCCGAGATGCGGTATTGAAAGGAGTCGCTGGCCCCACGGAGCAGTGGGCGCTTGAACTCAGCACCGTTGTTAGCGGTGAGCAGGCGAGGTTGTTTTTTCTGTTCGCACCCGTTCCCCAACCGCTTCGAAAAAAGAGCAAGCACCCCATTGCCATCACTCACATCAACACACAAAAGTGGACATTTCTCCAAAAAACCCCCGAGGCATGGGCAAAAGAAGCCAAGAAATGGAGCAATCTCGAAGAACCTGTTGCCGCTTGGGTGCTCGGAGAGACCGCTCTCAAACTCGCCCAGGCAAACCCCTACCATGTCCGCGACATCCCCTCCCTCGATGCTCTTGCCCACGAAACAACAACACAAAAGGCACAAGCTCTCTTTGAACAGTTCATCGGAAAGAAGATCGCTGGAACGGAATTTACGCTGATTTCTTTCACATCGGTATTCAAAGAAGATGGTCCACAGCTTGGAGTGAAACTTGAAATGAAACAAGAAGTCGCCGTCAACGATCAAATTGAGCAATGCCGAAAGGTGGCGGTGGAGCTCGCTCCTCTTTTTAAGGGAATGAGAAGAAAACTAAGGGGTGTTGAATGCCTTATGTACTATGAAAAGGAGCCCAAAGAAAAACAACCCCATTCGGGATCAGTTTTTCAAGACATTAGTGAAGCTCTTCAGGAACGGGCGCGTTCTCAGTCGAGTCAGTAAACACCAATGGTTGCCAAATTGTTTTGACCATGATCTGCTCGATCGAGGTCAACGAGAGCACCTTCCGCTCGATTCTTCAGTTCCATACTCGCCTTTTCAGACCCGGCAACCTTTTGTAGAGCATCTCGGGCATCATCAAAGCGTTGGAAACCTCGATGCAAGACAACACCACGGTTGAAATGCGCAAGATCATTTTCAGGGTCAATTTCCGCGGCCCGCTCAAAATGCTTCAGAGAAAGCTGGAAGTTTCTCTTGAGATAGTAGGATTGCCCCAGGTGGAGGTGAGCCAAAACATGATCCGGCTGCCGAGAGAGAATCGATCGAAAGTGTGTGGCGGCTAGGGAAGAATTCCCGCGATGGAGCGCATTGAGCCCACGGTTCATGCGAGACAAGACAAAACCAGCTGTGGTCGACTCTGCACGGCTGAATTCAGCGCGTGCTTTCGCTGAGTGACCGCTTGCCAGGTGCGCAAGGGCCAAAACAAGCGAGGAGGCAGCATCAAAACCTCCTCTTTTACTGCGTGCGATTCCAATATAGGTGGAAGCCGCAAGAGGATTTCCCAGACTCAACTCATAAATTGCCAAAACACGAAGAGACCAAGTGTCATGAGGATTTCGCTTCAGTTTTTTCTTTGCTCGGATCCATTTGCCAGACAAATCTCTCACAAGAGTAGCTGGCAGGTAAAAGTTTCCGCTGTTTGGAATGTCGATAATGCGGTAACGGGAGGCTCGGTAGACACTTCGACTATCTTCATAAGATTCTGCCAAGTCAACCTGAAGACCTTTACTGGGAGTACCAGCTCGCTGCTTCTGCTCTTCCGAACCAACGGCAGCGGTCGTTGTGCAACCCATTTGGGGAAAAGCGAGAGCGGTGAGCAGCAGCAACGCCGTGGCCCTGCTCTTTGGAATCATTTTCTGAGCACGAGACAAATTCATTTCCCTTTCCTCCCAATCCAGTGCAATCGAGGAGAGAAAAGCAATCTCTGTGCCAGACTATTTACCTTAATTTTACTTTATCAATTCAAAGGATTATATGACGTGACTTTTTGGCCCCACTGTCTGTCACATCGACACAAAAGGCTTAGTTTCTGAGGAGGTGGTCCAAAAGGTGCTGTCGGTCAAATTCATGCTGATTTGTGACCTCAGCTCCAATGGCCGCCTGCCTGGCATCGCCTGCACGTCCACTCTTGAGATAAAAGTGGGCCAAAAGCGCCTGCAACTCACTCGAGCCGCCAAACGACATTTTTGCTTTTTCCAGTACATAAATGGCATCTTTATTGGAACCTCGACGATCAAGACACAAAGCATGATGGAAAACCAATTGGTTTCCAGATTGGTTCCGTTCAAAAAGCTCTGAGAGGAGGTCGCAGCCCTCTACCACACGCCCTGCAGAAATCAGTTGCTGGGCCGAATAGAAGCGAATTTTCGGGCTTCCGGGATAAAGAGATTGAGCGCGAGCAAGGAGACTTGCTGCTTTTTCCGGCTGCCCAACCTGCAACAGAATTTCGTGCCACATCAAGTGGGCCTGAACAGAATTATCTTCCCTATTGCTAAAAACTCGTTCCATGGTTGCATTTGCAAGACCCCACTGTTGCTTTTCCACGTAGTGCTGTGTGAGAAGAAGCCCGTGTTCTTCTCGCTCCTCCAAATGAGAGTGCGCGTTGTGAATGTGTTTTAAAGCGCGTTCATTCTCTCCCCATCTGAAAAGCACAAATGCGGAGACAACTTCGTAAAGATACAGAAACTCGATCCGCTCTTGGGGGGGAAGGGACTTGCCGACCCTCACAAACGCAGCGTGCGCCTGCTTCAAAGCCTCTTCTAGCCGACCAAGCTCACGCTGAGGGGGCGACAGAAGAATGCGAATGAGCTGCAGATAAGGTGTGAACGCGTCTGTTTCTACGATGTTCTCGAGAATTTTTCGGGCGTGTTCCAGTTTTCCAAGACGGATCCACTCAAAAGCTTCTATGGCTGCATGAGCTCGACTTGATCTCTCCTTCCAAGCCTTATTGACCCCTTTCCGCACGGTTCTATCGGTCGCAGCAAATGGCGACTCGCTGCGCCGCAACAAGTCCCTGTCTTGAAGTGACACGGCTGCCGGCGGTTCTTCATAGGGAACATTCATTTCAAGGGTTCGCGGCTCATTCTCATCTTCAGAGCCAGACCCCAGATCTGAAGGAGAGCTCACACACGCCGCCATGAGGCCCAGCGAAATGACACATAAGCCCCACGGAAACGAAGAGGTTGCATCCATGAAGACCATTCTACTGAACTTCATACATCACCTCATCCTGTGCAAGCCTCATGATGCGCTGTTTCAAACTCACTCCCATGGAGGACTGCGGGAGACCAAGCAAAACAAGCGCATCACCAGACCGAGGCGAAACACCGAAATGAAGCGAAAGAAGACGAAGGACACGAAGAACCGCAGCGCTCTCCTGTTGCCCCGCCACCTCCAACAAGATCTCATAGGCTTTTTCGCCCAACTGCTCTCGCTCGTTCGTGCTTTGGGCGCTGTTTAACGAAACAATAACTGACTGTAATGTTTCCTCCAGGCTCTTCGGCGTGAAAAAGGCTGGAGGAATCGATTGAAGGGCTACCGATTCCAAGGCCAAACGCGGCTGAGGTTGATTGTTCTGCTGCTCCGAACGGAGCAGTCGCAGCCAAACTTCAATGAAACGTCTCACATCATCAATCAGGCGGCCTCCCCGGCTCACCTGAAGACCCCTCTTGAACTTCGGGGAAAGGGGCAAATTGTCGGCGCGAAAGGGAGATTGAAACCGCAGGTAGGCGCTTGCAACCCATCTCATGGCTCGTGAAGAGGGTGTCTGGCTATCGTTCGCTGCCTCAAGAAGGTTCTCGGCCCAGCGCTGCGCCTCAGCTCTTCGCTCGGGCCCGGCCTGAACCGAAGTTGTGAGGCCCAAAAGAGCGACCCTTTGATTTTCAGGGGCGGTCTCACCTTCCCGAAAAGCCTTGGAAAGAACAGAGCCGCGTGTTTCTGAATCGAGGAATGAAAAGTGCAGCTGGACCAAACGACGAGCCGACTGCTGAGCCACCTGATCTTGCCCGTCAACCAGCTGCTTCAGGAGCCGCTGGCTTTGAGAAAACTGCAACTGCGCCTCGGCTGCCAACGCCCAGAGCCAACGAACCCGCCGAGCCTCTCTCTTCTCTGCAAACCGATCCAGATAGTCTCGACAGCTGTCAGCAAGCCTTGACCACTCCCCCCTCTCCAGAAGCTCTTCCAGAAACTCTTCCCAGGCTGATGAGAGGTAAGCGTTGTCTTTGTTGCTTCGAATCCAGCCTTCCAGATGCTCAACCGACTCCGACAATCGTCCTAGTTTCTGCAACTCACTATGAGTTTGAAGCGCCTGGGTGTGGTTGGCGCGTTCGAGGACACCAATCAAATCAGAGTCGGCTCCCAGGTCGCTCCGCTTCAGAAGTTTTTCATAGTACGCAAGCTTCCGGCTCCCCTCGCTTCCTGGATGAACAACAACGATCAGTTGCACCAGAAGATTCACTGCTCGCCGTGACCAAACCGAAGCAAAACTGGGCAGAGATGAGGCCGAAACGAGCATTCTCTCGTAGGCCACAAGTGCCTCTGCTCTTTCCCTTTCGGCCCACTCTTCGATGAAGTCAACCAACAAGGGAACCGACCGACGCCCAGGATGAGCCGTAAAGAGAGCCTCTGTGTTCCTTCTCCAAAGGCTGAAGTCGGCCTCGTCGCGTGACTCTCTGAAGAGAATTGCCGCCCCCCTTGCGCGGAGCTCTCGTGCCACTTGAACTGAGTCACTCGACAAGCCTGCCTCAAGCGAGGTTTCGAAGACCTCAAGACTCTTGCGATACTGCGCTACCTGAAAGAGCGTGTTGGCATAGCGAAAGTGAGCTTCTCCAGAAGAGGGTGAAAAGCCGGGCTCCAGAAACCAAATCGCGTAGATACCGCCAGCACGCAGGAAAAGCGAACGTTCACCGGTTGAAACAGCCTCGTCATAGAGTGAATCAGCAACCTCTGGGGCAACCCTTTCTACAAACTGGGCCCGTTCAGCGGCACTGCCTTCATCACTGCGATACTTCAAAGCCCAAGGACTCCCCCAGGCCAGCTGTGGGAGAACCTTCTCGGCAATATCTCGCCATTGAGAACTCAAAGTCTGTTCGCGGGTCTCAACCCTGCGCGCAGCCTCCAAAGAACGTTCAGCAAGCTGAATCGCCTGCCTCCGGTCAGACCAAGAGTCGGAAAACTTCTCAAACGCAGCAACAACAGCTTCGAATTGACCAACGCGCGCAAGCTTGGAAACATAGGCAAGCGAAACACCACCACCACAGGTCTTAAGTCGTGGCCGCGACAGAAACTGTTCAAGCAACTCCTCATTTGCTTGCTGATAAACTATATTTGCACCCACTTCCATCATCTCAAGGAAGAAACGCGGATCTCCGTCATTCCAGTAAACTGCGTCTTGAAGACAGACAGCGGCAAGAGCTTGTTTGCTTTCCTCAAATCGGCCAGAACGGTAGGCAGACCAAAGCCAGCGAAGTCTCACATGTGGACCTGCTGGCCGAGCGCGACCGAAGAGCACGGGGTCTTCTTCCTCTCCAAGGAGATCGCGGGCGATTGTGTACTGCTCAAGCGCCTCCCGATAGCGAAACTGAAAGAACAGAATATCCCCTCGCATGAGAGTGATCAGAAGCCTTTCTGAGGGCAACAACTGATCACGCAGGGTTGGGTCAGACTGCACTGGCTTCAAGACATCTTCTGCTTCTTCAAATCTCCCAGCTCGAAGGTAAGCTGCCGCCAACAGAGAAACGGCAAAAAAATACCTTCTAGGTGTTCTTCGCAATGGGCTCAGACTCTCTTCGAGAAGCGCACTCACACCACCCCAGTTGCCCTCAGCAATAGCCTGGTAGTGAGCTTCGTGAACCCGAGCCAAGGCCACAAGGTGATCACGACTTTCAGAGTTCTTCACCGACTTTCCATCACGGAGCATTTCACGAAAGTCATCAGCCTTCTTGCGAAAGAGATCGGCCAGCCTTTGTGCCTCGGCGGCACTCTTTGAAAGCTCCTTCCGCAGGTTCTGCGACTGGCTCTGCACATCTTGAGAGACAACTGTGCGCCAGTATTGATGGTTGGCCCAATAGAGATCGTCTAACAGTGCCTCGCCCTGACGCGCCCACGCCGTATCGATCAAAAGCGCAGCAACACAACCTAAAAGGAGCACGAACCTCACCACAGCTCACCCCTTTCACCAGCTTGTTCGAGTCTTTTTTGCAATGCACCGAGCGAGTCCGCCGTGTTCCCCAACTGTTCTGCTAGCTGAGAGTATGTGAGACGACCCTCAAGAAAGGCCTGGAGCAGACTGCCTTGCACCCGTTCACGGCGGAGCTGTAGCTGCTGTTCTACTAAAGGAACAAGCCCGCGTTCATCTGCACGAACAAGGTCAACAAGCTGCACCCGAACCTTCTCAAGTTGAACCTCCAAACCCTGCATTCGCTCTTTCCAGCCTTCTCTCCAAAGGCTTCGTTCTTCAGCTTCCAACCGAAACTTCCTTTGCAATTCACGCAAATGGTTCAAACCGGAAGTCATGCTTTTCACAAGAACACGGCGCGCTTCAGAGCTTCCTGGTGTCAGCACAATGCCATCGTCTTCCTCAAGCCGACTCACAACGCTGCCCAAAAGAGAGAGAACGCCCTGTGTGGAATGTGAGAGCACCGCAAGTGTTCGCTGCATCTCGACCTGCCCAACCTGGTTGTCAACAGCCTCACCAGATCTCTGAAACACCTCGGTGAGACGATCCAGCATCACATTGGCACCATCAAGAGAAGTCACATCTTGTGAAGCTGCATTGCTGCTCCGAAGAGCCTCTGCATTTTGCAACGGATCTCTCCAGGGAACCATCCGCTCCAGAAAGGGGAATCGGAGTCGCTCACCCAAATAGGCTCTGTTCCGACCTTCAATCAGCTCGCCTTCGGCCTTTTCTAAGAACTCGACATAGCGCTGTCGCTTTTGGCCATTCTCGTGGCCGATGTCATGCAGATGCTTCACCAAATCCGCTGCCGCTTGAAGCTGCCTCACCAACAAGAGAAAACCAACCTCAAACTGCTGAACGGCTTCGTGCTGCTCTGGCTTGACAGAAAGGGCCTGGAGCATAGCAGAGCGGTCACTCATTTGCAGAAGCGAAAGTTCAGCCTGCAGATCACTCATGAGATCAAATGCCCGAGAGGCTGTGAGGAATCGAGAATCTTGGAGCCCGTACGATTCAGCAAGTGTGCGCAGCTCAGAGAAACCCAAAAGAGCATCACCCGTTACCACCGACTGCGCCAATTCCACAAGACGTCGCTCATCTCGATCGAAGCGATCAAAAAGCTCTTTTGCCGATGAAAAAAACCCTTCCAAAGATTGCTGGCTTTTCAGCTGACCCTGGGTCGCGGAGAGACGCATCTTCTCCAGTGCAAGCTCCATGCGAATATGACTCAGCCAAGAAAAATCGGCTGAATGGGGCATCATCTCCAAAACCTGCTTGAGCTGGGAAACCATGACTAAAGCACGAAGAGGTTCGCCCGCTTTTTCCATGGCTGTTGCAGCATCTGTGATCAGTCGCGCAAAAAGGCCGCTGAGAAGCCTCCTTGGTTTCACTTCCTGTGCCTCTAACTCAACAATCGCAAGCATTTCCTCAACGGCTCGCTCAAAGAAAACCACAGCTTCACCGTTTCTTCCAAGGTCGGCTGAGATGCGTCCACTCAGCCAATCTCCCAGGGCCAGCTCAAAGCGAGACGCCTTTTGCTGGGCGGCAACCTTTTTCTGAACTCGAGACTCATGCGCTTTCAGAAGTTCAAGAGCTCGGCTGGGATTGTTTCTTGTGGCGGCTGTCACTGCCTCAAGCAACAGGGCCACGCTCGGAGTCTCTGACTCTGCTGAATTCGACTCTAGAGAGGGAAGGCCAGAACGATCAATCGCAGAAAGAGCTCCTCTCAGGGCAGGCACAAGTGTGTTTTTCCACTCCATTCGGTCAACGTTTGAACTCAAAAGAATTCCTGAGAAGAGGCGGCTTGGTCTCACCTCACGCCCCCAGATTGTTGCAGTCTTCAACATTGCAAAGGCACAGAGAGATCCCAGCCTCCGGACCATGAGAGACTGTCCCATTCGAGGCAACTCGCCAGCGAGGAGTGCACAAAAACGAGCACTTGAGCGATAGTTTCCCCGCTGAAAAAAAGCTGATGCGTGAGCCGCGAGAAACACAACTCGCTGGGGCCCCTGAAGATAAGGCAGCGTGTCACTCACCGTGGAGCCGTCGGTAAGAAAACCACCAACCACGTTCTCAAACCGACCTGCATCGTGGTCTTTGATGACTCGAGTCAGTCTTACAGTCGGATCCCGTTTTGGCTGTGGCTCAGCTTCGTTCCACGAGGCATGCCATGCTTCAAGAGCAGTGCTGTTGTTTTGAATGCGGTCGCTAACGCCGAGTGCCACATTGAGAAACGAAGTCGACTCCTCTTTCGCTCCTTGAGCCACACCGCAAAAAAACAGGGAAATGATTGTGCCGAAGAAAGAAAGAGGAAACTGATTCATGAACGACTCGGAACAAGAAGAGGACCTTCGGGACCTTCTTCAATTGAAAACAGCAGAGCACCTTTCTCGAGAGAGTCTCTTTCCGGCACATCAACTGAGATCTTTTGGTCGATCAGAATC
>JANQPW010000529.1 GCA_028285285.1 Silvanigrellales bacterium | reverse complement strand
CTTTGACGTTTTTCACGAAGTCGAGATCTTCAATGGCCTCACGTTGTTTGTCGCTCAGACCTCCCATGATGACGTAGCCAAAGCGGGAGTCTTTTGCAGATGTGATGCGCTTGAGGGTGTCGTTGACCTCGTTGTGGCTTTTCAGTGCTTCGAAACGCAAGAGGAGCTCTTCTTCTGGAGAAGTTGACGGCAGCTTTCCACGCAGGATCAGCCCAAGTAAACCCTCGGCTTTTTGAAAGACTGTTCTTTCCCGAGCAAGCATCTTGTTCATCATGATGGTCCGGGTTTGCTTGAACTCTGCCGCAGTGATGCCTTTTTTCTGAAAGTCCTTCCAAGTCTTCCATGCGAGCGAGAGCCCTTCAGCTGTTTTGTCAACGGGAGTTTGGAACACAAAGTTCCAACCTGTCACGTTTGTGTTGGGTTGCACGAGCCGGGCGTTGGGGTAGGAATAGGGGCTGTAAGACAAGCCAGACTCTTTCCGCATAGCTCCTGAAAAGCGATCTTCCCCAACGACACCGGCCGATGAAGAAAAGACCTCCTGTGCGAGTTGGAATTCTATTTTTTCAAGATCGTTCAGTTCACCTGTGCTGTTCCAAATGAGTCGTCCAAAGATAGAGCTTTGCGGCATATCTTTTTTGTTGATGATCACCACGTGAACACCGTCGCTGGCTGGCAAAGCCAGGCGATCGGGCAACCACGTTTTGACCTTGCTGCGTCGCTGAGGCACTTTTTGGAGGAGCTTTTGCGCCTTTTGCCGTTGTTTGCTGGAGAAACCTCCCGAAAGGAGAGAGACGAGATCTTTACTGCGGATCACTTCTTTATGCATTTTCTTGACTTCATCTAGGTCAATAGAATCAATGCGGCTGGGTTTGGAGCGGTGCAACGAGTCGGCAAAAAAGTGTTTCGGCCCCAAGGTGATCTTCACAAGTTCTGGGCCCATCAGGCGGTACTGCTCTCGCGGTGAACTGGCATCGAGCAGCCCGTCAAAGGAGCTTTTGCTCTTTCGCTTCCAAGTTGCAAAGGCCTTGGAACGAAAGGCTGGTTTCAGCAATATCTCCTCCAGCAGATCCATAGCTGCATCAAAGTCCGAGCTGA
This sequence comes from Silvanigrellales bacterium, assembly GCA_028285285.1. GTDB lineage: Bacteria > Bdellovibrionota_B > Oligoflexia > Silvanigrellales > Silvanigrellaceae > JANQPW01. The sequence goes on along the minus strand of JANQPW010000529.1, from coordinate 313 downwards.
GGGCCTCGGCCGTCAGACGAATATATCCGGCAGATGTGAGGCTTGTGGAGATGCGGAGACCTTTTTTTGCAGAAAGACGCTGGATTTGCTCAAAGGTTTTCGATTGGCTTCCTCCCTCAAGCATCATGTCCACAAGGGCTGAAAGCTCGGGGCGTTTTTTGGGAGGGAAACTGTGCACACCATTTTTAAAGACCAGGTCAAAACGAAACTTCTGTGCACTCTTTGAGGGGAAGGTGTAAAACGCAGCACCGTTGCCAAGGCCCACACGGTTGTAGACAAAGGGTGGCCATTTGATTTTGCGCCAATCAAGGGG
>JANQPW010000499.1 GCA_028285285.1 Silvanigrellales bacterium | reverse complement strand
AGTGCGGCTACATCGACTTCAGCCACTCAATCAGCACCTGCCGTTGCGTGAGCCCCGATGCGTGCAAGGTGTTCATGTAGTCGGCGCGGGTGGTGCTGTTCACGCGGTCTCGGGGCATCACCCGGTTGGGATCTGTTGATTCAAGCCTTTCCAAGAGTCTTGCTGTTCGAGCTCCCTGCCAGCTTTGCTCTTGGAGTGCTTGACCCCAGCCTCCGAGGGCAAGTCCGTTGCCATGGCAGCTTGCGCAAGCCGCCTGGGCAATGGGAAGAATATCAGCCTGCCACGTGAAGGCGAAGGCTGGTGGTGGCGGTGCATCGGCCGTGGGCGGTGTGTCTGCAGGTGGCGCTGCGGGGTCAGCTGCTTGCGCTGGATCTGTTCCGTTGTTGACCATCTGCTCAGGAGGTGCGTTGGGATCCGCTGTGGGTTCTGTTGCTGCAGGCTCTGTTGTAGGAGCCGGCTCCCCTGCCTCTTTGGCAACGGTGACCACGGGGCGGTTTGATGAAAACTGCTTGGTGTCGATGGGGCTGTTGCAGACCTCCTCCGCAGCAGAACAACCCCAGGTTGCGGCCATGCTCGGTGACATGAGGATTTCCTTTCCCACAACGGCTATGGCATGAGTCCAGCGCCCGTCACTGCCCTCAAACTGAAAGTGCACTCTTGTGGTCTCTCCCTCTTGGGGGAGCGGTGCAGCGGTGAGTGTGATCACTGTCGGCTCAGCTGCTCCCAGCGAAACTTCCAAGCGCTTGTTCCAGGTCACGACCTGAAGGGTTTGTCCGTCATCCGACGCACTGGCTCCAATAATGGGAGACACGATCTGGAGTTCGCTTTTGGTAACAGAGTGAGACAGAAGCTTGTTGTCTTGGGAAAAGATGGCGTGAACACTTTCTTCATCTTCCAAGAGCAGAGTCGTTTTGCTCGAAAGCAAGGGCTGAAGCCCTTCTGTTCCCTTGGGGAGATCGACAGAAGCGGCTTCGGCGTTGTTTCCCTCCGCCAAGAAAAGCGCGGCATCTGCTGGAACGGGGTCGAGAAAGGTGATCCGGTTGCCCTGCAGGGCCCAAGCTTGGCTTTCAGACACCCAAACCAAGCGGGCGCCGGGTGGAAGGGTGGTCGAAGAGAGCTTCTTGCTCTGGCCGCGCCCACCGCTAATAAACGCCACCTCACTGCCGCTTGTGGTGACATCTCCCGATGCCTGAATGTTCACTTGTGGAGAGCTGAGGAATGTGGGCGCGTTCCGCAACTCAATCCACTTCTTCCCAACTGTGACGTTTGAAACTCCGGTAGCCTGGGAGTTGTCGCTGGCCGCAGTGATGGAACGACTTGAAACGCCCTCCAGGTTGTAGCTGGGCTTGCCACAGCCCGCCATGAGGCCCACTCCTAGGCAGGCGACTATGGCGGCAGAAGATGTCTGCGGAGTTTTCATGTCGACGGTCCTTCCCACCCACGCGTGTGATTGATCAGAATAAGGGAGATCTTCTCGTTTCTTAACGGAACGCCTGACTGAGAAACCAAGAGAACGGTGAGCTCGAGAGCAGAACTTCCTCGATTTGGAAGGGATTCTCACATCTTGGAATTCTGCATCTTGGGTCAGATTCGGTGTTTTTTTGAGAGGTTGTTTGGCAGCTCAGCTCTGGGGAATGACCCTGGCTAATCTTCTCTATAATCTTTTTTTATGGGGAAAAACCTTGAAACGACGGATATTTTCACTCAAATTGAAGGGCAGATGAGCCTCAGATTCTTGAGGGTATAAATAAAGGAAGAATTCTCATGAAAACACCTTTAACGGTTGCTCCCATTGCCCTTTTTGCACTCTCCGCAACTGCTTGTGGAGTTGCCCAAACTTCTGAGCTGCGTTCAGACGAAAGCCCAAACGAGGAAGTCGTTGCCACTCCCGTTGCCGTTCCTGCTCACATCGAAGATGCAGTGGAACGATCACAGTATTGGGGCCGTGAAGCGGGCGATGAGGGAGAGTTCTCCGCAATGGCTGTGTTCTCTTTGGAAAATGCTGCGGGTGCCGAAGAAACCGAAGTGATCGCGGCTATCTTGCGCGGTGCTAACAAAATTCGTTTGAATGTGCCTTTCTGGTGTGACACCGTTCGATATGACACCGGA
>JANQPW010000485.1 GCA_028285285.1 Silvanigrellales bacterium | reverse complement strand
TGGACTTCCCTTTGTGGGTGCGCTCTCCAGCACGGTTGGCAAGCCCTTTCTTCTTCCCTCAACCAAAGCACTCGCTTGGGCCATAAAAGGCAAAGATCTGAAAGGCAACAGGATCGAAATTCCGAAAGGAGTGATCGTTCACACAACCGCTCGTTTGGGTGAGAAACGCCTGAACATTCCTGGGGAAGGTCTCTTGTTTCCACAGCGCCGGCATCAAGGAATCAAGACCAACTGGTTCACCCGAATTGACGACAAACCCGGATTCGAGAGCTTGTATCAACTCTATATTGCGGGCCCCGACCTTTTGCCTCAGCTTTTCTCCGCTCAAGACGCAACCAAAGACAACGGTGGGCTGCTCTCCTACCTTCCCAAGGGAAGTGTGACAGACCAGAAACTGACGGTTCTTGCGAGTGCAGCCCACGCTCAGCCCATTGGCGGGCTCGACCTGTTCGAATCCATCGCCTACACCATATCGGAGCCCGGGTTTTTCAGACGAATCCCGCTCAACGTGCGAGACCTTCAAACCGCCGACTCGGCTCTTCTCACACCTGAGCTTCGAGATCCAAAGGCCTTTCTCATCTCCTATGGCGGATGGTTGGACACCTCTGCAAGCCAAACTCTTGCGAAAATTACCGACTGCGACCCCGATCAGGTTGACCGCTTTGCCTTTCTCCATCCAAACCGTGTCGAAAACCCCTTCCAAGAGAGCTGTATTCAGGAAACAGCAAATTGTCGCACTCGCAAGAGAGATCGTGTTGATGTGGATGTGGTGATGCGAAAACTCCGAGACTACCTGCTTTATAGCCGAAGCATCACGGCAAAAGAGTCTTCGTTTGATCTCAACTGGGACTGGGACAACCCCATCACAGACGACAATAACGCCAACCTGAAGCTGAAACAAAGCCGATCACTTTACCTCTTTGCGGCCTACACATCGTACCGCCGCACAATCAGCAGAACGCTACAGTCTGACAGCGGTGTCTTGGCTTTTGGCCGCAGCCCCGACGGGTGGAACCAACAGATTCTTGATGGAAAGATTGATCCGAGTTTGGTCAAGGAAATTTATGGCAACACAGGGGCAGCCGACTGAGCCAGCTGGTGTCTTCCTGAAACACACAACGTGAATTTCACACGGTCAACTTTTGCCAGAAAATGCTTCAGTAGACATTGATCGCAGTTCCAGGTACCAGTACCAAAACAAGAGGACGCATTGAGATGGACTACCCCTACACCTTTCATGTGGCTCTAGACGGGAACGGGCTCAACGGTCTGGAAGGAAAGGCCGGCGTGTGTGTTTTTCGGTACCATCCACTCACAGGGCAATACGAGTATGACATTCAGTATTTCGATGGCCTTGCGGGCGGACACGCTGTCAGCGTCAACCCCAGCCATCGCGTCGGTTTCTTGGGCAGCACGAGTCAACAACTTTTGTTTTACAATTGCAAGACCCTGAAAGAAGTCACCCGGCTGTCGACCTTAAAACTCGAACCAACCACATCGTCCATCCACGGAAGCACCCATGCTGTGTGGTTGAACAACAGCGAGTTTATCGTTGCCATAGGTGATGGCCTGTGGAAGCTCAACCTAGAAGATCTCGAAAGCCCGGTGCGACTGGGAGATCACGGCGTTAAGCTCCCCCATGCTCTTAAGCTCACACCTTCAGGGCGCTACCTGGTTTATGGAAGCATGGATCATCCTGACAGAGGTGAGGCGCGTGAGCTCGGTATTTTTGACCTCAAAACAGGCAAGGCGCAACGAGTGGAACTGCCAACAACCAGCTGGCACATCGTCTGTCACCCCTCTCAAGACTTGGTCTATGCTCTGTCCTTTCGGGTTCAGGCTCCCGACAGACACAACTGGCACGAGTGGAGTATGGCTCAATTCAAAGAGTACGCATTTGAAATTGACGTGCCAGCCGCGCGGGTGAACCGGCACTGGTCTGCCGACAAAGACACACCAGCACATATCAATTCAGATGTTTGCCTCTCGAACAATGAGCTGATTTTTTGCAACGGGGCAAGTGGCAGCATTGTGATGATCGATCTCAAAAGCTTCTCATCATTTCGCGTGATCGACGTGAAACCCTCAGCAATAGAGCAGGTGCGCGCATTCCGACAAGCCTCAAAAAGCTTTGTTGAGGTGCTCGCTCGAGGCTCCTTCCTGACTCACAGCAACCATCACCTTCGTGCCATTTTAGTGTCTCGAGGCACCCTCATTGATTCGGTCTACGCCTGCCAACTGTCAGCAGACCAATCCCTCTTGTTCACAGCAAATCGCGGGCTGAACACCATCACCATCTATAACTACCCTGAAAACACGGTGAGGCGAGAGGTCCGCATGCCCGAGTTACAGAAATTTGACAAGTCTCTTTGCAAATGGAGTGACCCTCGGTTGGGCTTTCATCATAGCGTGCTGTTGAGCCCAAAAAACACAAAGTGAGCCGGGAGAGGTTTTAAAGTGAAGTTTGAGATACTGCAACACATCATCAACGCACCCAGGGTCACCTTCGCAAAAGAAACTGTGAAGCGAGACAAGCACAACTTTCATCTTTATCTTGATGCCTATGAAGAGCACGACTTTGAAAAAGTGATTCCCTCTCTCAAAG
>JANQPW010000474.1 GCA_028285285.1 Silvanigrellales bacterium | reverse complement strand
GGCATTCATGCGAACGGTTGCCCCCACCTGACCAGGCATGCGAAACATCCAGGCAGCATCGCTAAATCCAGCTTCCAAGCCCGCTTCAGCCACCTCTGTGTTGCTGAGGCCAGCATCACAATGCAGCAGACCATTTTGCAGCCAGTGATGGTCTTTGAGATTTCGGCAGGAGATCACTGTTCCTACAAAGTCTTCGTCGGAGCAAATGACGTTACTTCCAGCGCCGATCACAGCCAGAGGCTCTTCCTCTTGGGCACAATGCATCACTTGTTGTTGGAGCTCTGCCAAAGTGTTTGGAAAGTGCAATTGACGAACTTGGCCCCCCAGACGGTAGTAGGTGAGCTCGGAAAGTCGCTTTCTTTCAAAAAACTTTTTGGGCAGATCAGGAGTCATCGGCTATTTTCCAGGCACTCTTTCACTTCGGTCTCGTCACAGTAGCGGGGGCCTCCCTCATACTTGAGATCGGCATTGATGGTTTCAGCAATGGCCGTGGGAGAAAATCCAGCAGCACTCAGATCTTCGCAGATCTCCCCAAAAAGTGTTTCGGTTTGTTGCTCCAGCTGCTTTGAGTGTGCGGCATACTCGGAGCTGTTGCTGCGTTTGCTGAGCTCTTTTAAAGCCCACTCGTCGGGAGGAAGATGACCCAGTTGAGTTTCAAGTTTGCGCAGAGTTGCTATCTTTTCCTGGACTCTCTTTGATGCTTTATGTGCACTCATGGTTTGCTCCTTTCAAAACTAAACGCACCGCTAGACCAACGTTGCGACACAGACTCCTCTTCTGAGATTTCACTTGGCTCCTGAGCCGAGGGAGTCTTATCGGAGCTGTCTAAGGTCTCGGGGAAGTGTTTTTTCAGAAAGTCTTTGGTGGCTCGAATGTGGAAGTGAGCCAGGTCATCTTCCCAGTCAACAGACATCACCCTTGCATGGGCGTAGATGAGACCGAGCAGTCGAGCATGATCGTAGCTCACCTGCACATGAGCTTCGGTCATGTTTTGCACAAAAAAGTCTTGGATGTGCAGCAGCAGTTTTTCAACGTCGCTGGGGTCGCGGGCCGACAACACCACAGAGTTGGGGTAGGAACGCGCCAAGATCCGCGCAAGACGAGGTTCACCTCTTAAGTCGTCGAGCTTGTTGAAGACGAAGATTCGAGGAACGTCGCCGGCACCCACTCCTCGCAAGACTTCGTTGGTGATCTCGATGTGATCTTTGAAATGAGGATGGCTCACATCGACCACATGCAGCAGCAGGTCTGCGTCTGCCGTTTCGTCGAGGGTGCTTTGGAAGCTGGCGATCAGAGAGTGTGGCAAGTGGCGAATAAAACCCACTGTGTCGGTGATGAGGATCTTGGGGTTGTGAGACACATTGAGAGTGCGCACCGAAGAGTCGAGAGTTTCAAAGAGAGCGTTTTTTGCCGATAGATTGCTGTCGGTGAGAGCGTTCATGAGTGTGGTTTTACCCGCATTTGTGTACCCAACCAGCACCACGTTGAACTCAGCCCGACGACTCTTGCGCTGCGTGAGTTTTTCCGTCCGGATCTTGTCGAGCTCTTTGCGCAAAGAGGAGATCTTGTCGCGCATTTTTCGGCGATCCAGTTCAAGCTGGGCTTCACCCGCGCCCCGGGTGCGCGCGCTTCCCCCGCTGCCGCCTCGCTGGCGTTCAAAAGCAATCCACGAATTGGAGATGCGGGGAAGAAGGTATTCCAATCGAGCGATTTCAACCTGGGTTTGAGCTTCTTTGGTCTTGGCGTTTTTTCGAAAGATCTGCAAGATCACCTCCGTGCGATCAAGCACGGGCCGTTCGATGATCTTTTCAAGGTTCCGCACGTGGGTGGGGCTCAACTCCGTGTCAAAGGCGACATAGTCCACTCCAAGGTTGGCGCAGCGTTGTTTGATTTCTGCTGCTTTTCCACTTCCAATGTAGGTGGCCGGCGTGATCTTTGACCGCTTTTGCACGGTCACTCCCACGGCGTCATCACCGAGGGAGCGAATGAGTGCTCCCAGCTCGGAGAGGCTCTCCTTCATTTCATGAAGATCAGTGTCGGGAGACTCAACACCGATAACATAAGCTCGAAGCCCACCTTCTGTGCGCGTTTCGACCCGTCGCCGGGCAAGCTCAACGGCAATGCCCTTTTCTACGTCGCTGAGCTGAGAGATATCATCTGTTTGAAAGTCGACCGATCGTGCGTCGGGTATGAGCTTTTTACTCAAAGCACCTCCAAAAGGAATTGCCTCACATCAGCGAGTTCGCGTGTGTGCAATGAATGGGCAACAGGATAAGTCTCCGCTTTGATTTTCTCAAATCCCAGTTCTTTCAGGCGCTCATGGGTCTCGAAATGCCAGAGCGGCAGCACGACCTCATCTTGGGTGCCGTGCCCTAAAAACAGGGGAACGCCTCTTTGAGAAGGAGTTTCGGCGCTGAGCGTGTGGGCCCCCATAAGGAATCCCGAAAGGGAGACGACTCCTGCAGGGGGAGTGGAAGAGCCGAGGCCTGCAAGCAGGCTCACACAGCCCCCTTGCGAAAAACCCAAATAGGCCACTCGATGGCTGGGAACACCAGTGGCCTGTTGGAGCCGCTCGGCGCACTCTTTTACTTTTTCACAACCCAAATTGAGGTCTGTCCAGGGTTCAGAGAAGAGATCAAACCACATGCGCCCACCCATGGCCGCCATTTGGGGGTGGCTTTTGGGGCCGTTTAGGCTCACACAAAGAGCACCCGGAAGGTTGAGCTCCGGGGCCAACATTCCAAAGTTTTGAGCATTGTCTCCAAATCCATGGGTCAGGAAAAGCAGTGAGCGGATGTTCTCCCCGTTGGGGTGGGCAAAGGCTTCCAAGGGGAGCTGTGCCGTGCGTTGTTCGCCCGACTGAGTCCATTGGAGGGTGTGGGCTGTTTGGTGTTGCTCTCGGTTCATGCTCTTTCTTTCCTTTTCGCCTCACCGGTGGCGCAGACCGTGAGGTTCTGGTCGTGTGGCAAGGGCATTGCAGAGGCGGCAAACTGTGCCCCGGGAAATTCAACATGCGCGCGAACGGCTTTCTTTTCAAGTCTCTTGGTCGCGCCAAATTGCTGAAATCTGGCTGACCTCAAGCTGTTGTAAGATGCTCTCAGCAGAGTTGCGGGCGCGCCCCAGGGGCATTGCCCTAAATGGAGGAAAGATGCTCAGAGCCATTGCCCGGATTTCGTCATACGGCTTCTTTGGCAACGTCTATGTGTCAGGGCAGCCCTACATGGGAGGTTCCTGCATCTGGGCTTCGAATCACACCAGTGCCATTGTGGATCCGGCCATCCTCTTTGGACTTTCTCCCGTGCAACTGCGACCAGTGGCGAAGCACACGCTTTGGGATCACCCGGTGATGAAGCCCATGCTGAAGAACGTGAGGGCCATTCCCGTCTATCGCGCTCAAGACATGCTGGCCAAGGGGAAAGATGAAGGCCCCGATGATGAACAGCGCCGAAAGCTGAACCAATCCGCCTTTCGGGAGAGTGCTCAAGCGTTGGTTGAGGGAGACTGTTTGCTCATCTTCCCTGAAGGGGTGAGCCATGATGATCCCCATCTGCATCGGTTGCGCAGCGGAGCTTCTCGCATGGCCCTTGAGGCCGTTGAAAGGGCTAATCGTGAGGGTTTCGAGTGTGTGATCCAACCCGTGGCCATCGACTACTTTGAGAAAGATGAGTTTCGCTCTGACCTGGGTATCTACTTTTGTCAGCCGGTCGTCGTCAATCACACCGATATGAAACCAGACGACGTCAACCGTGCTCTAGAAGTGTCTCTCAAGGAGGGTTTAGCCCAGTTTGAGACCTGGGAAGATAAGCGCAACTGCCTGTTTTTGTTTGAAACGGCATATGGGAGAAAACCTCACAGCCCCCGCGAGTTCCGAATTTTCCAAGAGGAGTACTTTCCTCGTTTTCAAGAGAATGCCGACTTTATGAGTCGAGCCCAGACCATGCGGCGTCTGCTTTTGGCAATGCGCGTGGCGCCCTCTCAGCTCATTTGGGGAGAGAGTAACGAGAGGCGGCGCTCGTTTTTTTGGATCTTGCTCAGTCATGGTCTGGTGCACTTTTTGGTGAGTGTTCCCATCGAGTCCGTTTCCACGGCCACTTGGATCCTTCCGTATCGTCTGTGTGATGTGCTCGCTCGGCTTTCCACCAACGAGCGCGACGTTGTGGCCACAATGAAGATTGCGCATGCGAGCTATCTTTTTGTGCTTTGGATCATTGGCCTTGGGTTTCTGGCCGCTTATACTGGGGAATATCTGTTTGACATCAGCTCTTTTGGGTGGTTGTTCGTGGGCGGAGCTGTGTTTGCAGTGCTCACCCTCCTGGGCTCAATGCTTGTGAGCGAGCGGGCAAGTCCTTTCCCGGGTTACTGGAAACTCGCACGGTTGCGGTTTTTGCACCCCCGAGCTTGGTCGGAAGTGATGGAGGAATGGAACCTATTTAGTGAATCTGTTTTCCGGAGTATTGAGAAATCGGACCAAAATCCAGCACTTCCCTTGCGGCATGCTCGGTAAATCAAAGGAGAGTTTCGTGTCCCAAAGCCAACCTCAAAATCATTCACAAGGTCATTCACAGGGTCAACCCCTCAGTCATCCGTTTGAGAGCTTTGTGAAAAACGTTTACCCAAGGCATCATCGACGTATTCTGGTGGCTCAAGCAGGAACCCGCTGGCCCCTTTTGAAAGGGGTGTTTTCCACCTTGGTCATTTTTGGTGCTCCGCTGAGTGCCGTGTTTTGGGGTTTGGGTCTCTTTCTGGATGCCCAGGCCCATCGTTTGCAAGATGGGCAAAAACCACTTCCTTTCGTGCAATATGTAGAGCCTGCGACCGTGGCCTTGATCTGTCTCACGCTCATCGTTTGTGTGATGGTGGGAGCGTTGCTGGGCTATCTAAAAGAGTGTCAACTCAAACTCCAAATTGAGCGCGATCAGCTCAGCCTCAGGGCCGACTTTTTGTTGCGGGAGGTCCTTGATCGTCAGGTGCAGACCTTTGGCCAGGCCAGTGAGGAGAGTTTTGTGTTGCGCAGCCCAAGCCCCGACTCCTCGGGAGAGGAAGAAGTCGAGCATGGCAGCCTCAAGGGCCACGTTCCGGAAAGCTCGGGTGTTGACTCAGCAGATGAAGGCCGAGATGAGCCGGCTGTGGCTCTCCATGGCTTGACTCAACCTTCCCAAGCACCGGGTTCACGGAAGAGCTTTTGATTCGGGTCGTCGAATGAGCTTCCCCTCTTCACTCCTGCTTTTGGTTTTCTTTAGATCTTCGTCTCTTCTTTAGCTGAAAAGACGGCTTCCAGGAGAGCGGCTTGTTCCTGGGCATGAACCTTTGAATAGCCCACAGCGGGGCTTGCCCGACGACCCCGACCAATGTAGGAAATCCCGCCTTTAAACTTCAATTCACGCGCCACGTTTTCCAGTTCTTCACGGATGGAGAAATAGGCACCCATGTTCTGTGGTTCTTCTTGGGCCCAATACAAACGCTTGGCTTTCGGGTAGCGCAACAGCGCTTCTTTGAGTTTTTCGGCGTGGAGTGGATAGAGTTGCTCAATACGCACAATGGCTGTTTTGCTAGTTTTTGAGCTGTCTTTGTCTTTTTGAGTGCTGGCATGAGCAAAGCAGTCGAGTGCAATCTTGCCGCTACACAACACGATGCGCTCGACCCCTTCGGCTTCGAGCTCACGATCGTCGAGCAAGATCTCCTGCAAACCTCCTTCGCAGAGGGCTTTGAAGGAAACGGAAGCGCGTGCGTTTCGCAAAAAGCTCTTGGGTGACATGACCACAAGGGGTTTGCGGAAGGTCCGTTTCACCTGACGCCGCAGAGCATGGAAAAGCTGTGAGATGCGAGTAAAGTAGCAAACTTGAATGTTGCCCTCTGCGGCCAACTGCAAGAAGCGCTCCAAACGGGCGCTGGAGTGTTCTGGGCCTTGGCCCTCATAGCCGTGGGGAAGCAACAAAACCAAGCCCTGGCTTTGGCCCCATTTGCTCTCACCGCTCACCAAAAACTGGTCAATGATCACCTGTGCGCCGTTGCAGAAGTCTCCAAACTGCGCTTCCCAAACTGTGAGGGCACTGAGGTTGCGTGTGGCGTAGCCATACTCAAACCCAAGGGCTGCCGTTTCCGAAAGAAAACTGTCGATGATCTCGATTTTTGCTTGACCTTCACACGCCT
>JANQPW010000457.1 GCA_028285285.1 Silvanigrellales bacterium | reverse complement strand
GGGCGTGTTTCTTGACGACGATCTGAACATTGGAATTCTGCCAGCGGTTGCCGATCGAGTTTCTCTCGACCGAAGCAAAATCACAGCCTATGCCCCTAGCCACGGCGTTGCCAAACTTCGAAGCGCTTGGAAACAACGCCTCGTGGAGCTCAAACACCTGTCTGAAACCAGCGAGTCATCATGCTCTCTGCCGGTGGTGACTCAGGGAATCACCTCGGCCCTGACCTTGGCGGGGCGTCTGTTTCTGCAGCCGGGGGAAAGCGAGCTCATTGTGCCCGCTCCTTTTTGGCCGAACTATCGGCTGATTTTTGAGAAAATTCTCGGAACTCGCCTCCGCACTTATGAGATCTTCGCAGACAACTTCAAACCCGAATCGTCACGGTTGAACCTTGCGGGTTTGAAGCAGGCTCTCGAAGACTCTCACGCCCAGCTCCCCATGTCACGGCCACTTGTGTTGCTGCTCAACCTCCCCCACAACCCGACGGGCTACACCTACACCGCCGCGGAAACCACCGAGCTTTGCAACACCCTTTCCCAATTTCTGAATGCCCACACTGAGCGCAGTCTTGTTGTGATGATCGATGATGCCTACCTCGGGTTCAACTACGAGGCCGAATGTCTGCCTCACTCGCTTTTGAACCCCCTGGCTCAACTCCACGAACGTCTCTTCTGTGCTCACCTCAGCGGCGCCACCAAAGAAGTCTACGCCTGGGGCCTTCGCGTTGGTTTCCTCACCTTTGCTGCAAAGAGTCTCACCGACACAGACAAGACATTTTTCGAAGACAAAACCGCCGCGTTGATCCGCGGCACGCTCTCCAATGTGAGCATGCTTTCCCAACAGCTCACTTTGGAAGCCCTGGAAGACCCCCGCACTGCGGAAACCCATCGATCCTATTTCGAGACCTTGAAACGTCGTTATGACCTTTGCAGAGATGAACTGAGACGACCGGAAATAGCCCGGTTCTTTGACGTCATCCCCTTCAATTCCGGCTATTTTTTCACCCTCCGCATCAAAGATCCGCAAATTGACGCCCACGAACTGCGGCGCACCCTTTTGAAAGACCACTCCGTGGGTGTTGTGGCCCTTGACAACGCCCTGGTGCGGGTGGCGTTCTCCTCCATTCCCTCCGGCCAAATTCCCACTCTTATGGCGGCTTTGCGAGAGAGTTGCGCCAAGCTGAGCCAAGCAGCCTAAGAAACAGCACACTCTCATTACGACGAAACACCACATGTTCACAGACGGCAACTGATCCGTTGTTGACTTGACGTCTCTCGGCAAACAAGTGAGCCTCAAAGGAAACCAAAGACGATCTCGAAACGGTGGAGGCTCCTCGTCTATGCCCCTTTTGTGGCTGATCCAACTTTTATTTGCTTTCGCGCTCGTTTCTTTTTCTGAGGTTCGCAATGCGGGGGCCGTCCAAAAGACGCACGCTGCACCAGCACGGTTCCAAGTTCCCACCGTTTACCCAGGTGAGTTGACACTCTACTCGGGGGAACAACGACAATTGGTGCTCGTGCACGAAACCGACTTCTTCCAAGAGCCACCCACCTGGCGCAGCTCAGATCCCGAGATCGCACAGATAGATCCTCATCGTGGGGTTGTTCGCGCCGGAGCAAGCACGGGCATGGCCCGACTCTCTGCCTGGCGTTCCAACGAGAAAATTGCTGAGACGGTGGTCACCAATCAAGGGGAAACACGTTTCCTTCTCTTTCAAGCACAAGCAGCTTGGAGCCAACCCCATGTGT
>JANQPW010000438.1 GCA_028285285.1 Silvanigrellales bacterium | reverse complement strand
TCCCATGGTTCTGTGCACTATTTTTCAAATGGTCCAAATAGCTTTCCGAAAGAGCGCATTGAGGTGTTCACATCGGGGCGCTGTGTGGTCGTCGACAACTTTCGCAAAACCACCGGCTACGGCTGGAAGGGCTTCAGCAGCTTCAAAACCTCTTCACAAGACAAGGGGCAGAAGAAGTGTGTGGCTGAGTTTGTCAGGGCTTTGGAGCGGGGCACAGAGCTGCCCATTCCTCTCGATCATGTCATGGAAGTTTGTGAAGCCACACTGCAGGCGGCTGACTCCCTCAGGAAAACACAGGGCGGGGAGGAGCCTCTGGAAGCTTCAGGCTGGAGTGAAGCTATGGTTAGAGCTGCGCCCACCAGCTCTGCAGAGACGCAACTCCAAATCTGAGATAGGTGTGATCTCCGCTGCGGAACACTCCATCTCCTTGGGCCAGACTCCGCACTTTTTCCGGGGAAAATAAACCTATCCGGCGGGTGAGGTCTTCAGAAAGACCAGCTTCCAGCTGTGCCTGCAACACACCCTTGCCCCATTCGCGGAGCGGCAGGCCAAAGCCGGTTTTGGATCGGGTGAGGGTTTTTTCGGGAACAATGCCTTCCATGGCCTTGCGGAGCACCCATTTGGTGGTGGTGCCGCGCAAAAGCATCTTTTCAGGCAAGCTCATCACAAGGCGACAAAACTCCCGATCAAGAAAGGGAACACGGATCTCAACCGAGGCCTTCATTCCCATTTTGTCGGTGTAGATCAGGTTGTGGTCGGCCAGAAAGTGACGGATTTCAAAGAGCAGGGTCTTCTCCAGGTCGCTGTGTTTCTCAAAAGAGGGGCAGAGGCTTGCCGACTCGGAAAAGGGAGCCAGCACCTGGTCCATCATTGTTTCCCCGAAGGGTGTTTTGAAAAGCTGAGACACCGTGGCGGGATCGTGCCAGAAAAAGAGTGACGGAACCCGGTGATCGGCACGTGGCCCTAGGGGTGTGGAGAGGCGTCGAATGCGGCGCGCCAGAGTTTTTTCGCTGATGGAGGGAGACTGTGCCACGCGGTGCGCAAGGTTCCACAAAGATGAAGGAAACTGCGACAGCATTCCAAACTTTGAGGCCGCAATGTGCCGCCGGTACCCTGTGAGCACATCGTCGGCACCGGCTCCGGAAAGCAGAACTTTGAGGCCCATTTCACGGGCCAACTTGGAAATCAAATAAACATTGAGTGCTGCCGGGTCGGGGCTGGGAAGGTCAAAACTTCTCGACTCTTCGTAGGCTTGGGCAAAGTCCTCTGGGGTGACCCGCACCACGTTCAAAGGCTGACCAAAGCTCTCTGCACAGTGTTTGGCGTAGCTGATGTCTTCTTCAAAACCTTCTGATGCCAAAGAGCTTCCCGGAAAATCGATGGTGAAACACTTGAGAGACTCGGTGTGTTTTGCGGCAAGACCCACAATGGCTGAGGAGTCGAGGCCGCCGGAAAGAAACGCTCCCACTTCCACATCGGAAAGCATCTGGCGCTCTACTGCAGCCTCCAACGAGCTGCGCAGGGCTTCAATGGCCTGTGCATCACTTTCAAAGGTGGCTTTCTGTGTGTAGTCAGGAAAGGAGTAAGACTGGCGCTCGATGACCTTGCCTCCTTGCACCCTGACCCATTCACCCGGCAGAACTTGTTGCACCTGCTTGAGGAGGGTTGAGCGCCCCGCATCCCACAAATAGGTGCCGTAGCGGAGCACCGCTTCAGGAGAAAGTTCCTTCGACACTCCAAAGGCATGAACCAGAGGTCGGATTTCGCTTGAGAAAGCGACTCCGTTTGGCCCTTCCGACAGGTAGAGGGGTTTAACCCCAAAGGCATCGCGTGCGATCAGGAGCTCGTTGGCCACCCCGTTGTGAAACGCAAAGGCAAAAATGCCGTTGAACATGTCAATGGCCGGGGTTCCAAACTCCAGCAGACAGTGCAAGACAACTTCGGTGTCGGAGTGCCCCCGGAAAACATGCCCGCAATCTTCCAGCCTTTTTCTCAGTTCTGGAGCATTGTAGAGCTCGCCGTTGTAAACCAGGGTGTGGCGCCCATCTGGGGTGGACATGGGCTGGGCCCCGGCTTCCGAGAGGTCAATGATCGACAGCCGGGTGTGGGCGAGACCTGTGCGCTTGTCTTCCGAAACAAAGGTTCCGTGAGAGTCGGGGCCGCGGTGGTTGAGGAGCTTCACGCACT
>JANQPW010000426.1 GCA_028285285.1 Silvanigrellales bacterium | reverse complement strand
CGTGCGTGGTCACCGGGCCTAAAGCCAAGCTTCAAAATTCTTGTGTACCCACCAGGTCGCGAAGCATTTGCCTCGGCAACCTCTCCAAAAAGGCGCTTCACAGCAGACTTTGTGTAGAGCTTGCTTGCGGCAATGCGTCGATTCGCCACATTGTCCTTGCGCCCCAAAGTGACCAACGGTTCCACAACACGGCGCAACTCTTTTGCCCGCTCAACCGTGGTTTCAACGCGACCATGCTCCACAAGCTGGGTTGCTAAACCACGCAACAACGCCTTCCGTTCTGCAGGGCCCTTGTTTAGTTTTCGATATCCAAGTCTATGTCTCATAATGTCACCTTACGCCTTAAAATCACGATCTCTGAGAGAGGCGGGGTCAAAGCCTTCCAGCTTCATCCCCAAATGGAGTCCCATCTCCGCCAGAATGTCTTTAATTTCATTCAATGTCTTGCGGCCGAAATTCTTCGTCTTCAACATTTCGCCCTCTGACTTGATCACAAGCTCTCCCAGGTAGCGGATCCCAGCATTCTCCAGGCAATTGGCTGCTCGCACAGAAAGCTCCAGCTCGTCAACCGACTTGTAGAGGTTTTCATTCACGCGAGCATCAACCGCAGGAGCCTCGGGAACCACTGCCTCCTCTTCCGCCTCATGGAAGTTGATGAAAACAGAAAGCTGCTCTTTCAAAATTTTCGCTCCATAAGCGAGAGCGTCTTCTGGAGAAACAGCTCCATTTGTCTGAAGCTCCAACTCAAGGCGATTGAAATCTGAACGGTCACCAACGCGCGTCTCGGCCACCTCGAAAGTCACCCGCTTCACTGGCGAAAACACCGAATCTAGAGCGATCACACCCACAGGAAGGCCATCTTCTTTAATGCGGTCACTTGTGACGTATCCCTTGCCGGTGCGGACAATCACCTCAGCCTTAAAGTGACCTCCCTCTCCAACCGTGCAAATCACGTGGTCAGGATCCAAAACCCGGAGGCTCCCATCAGACTGAATATCAGAGCCCCGCACAACCTTTGGGCCCTTTACGTCAATTGTAGCTGTTTTCTCGGTTTCACCATCAAGCCACACGCCCAAGGCCTTCAGGTTGAGAACGATCTCGGTGACATCTTCTGAAAC
>JANQPW010000412.1 GCA_028285285.1 Silvanigrellales bacterium | reverse complement strand
AGCGCAGAAGGCTTTGGGAGAATAAACGATGTGCTCTGGAGCAAAGTCGCAGACGGCGCGCCACTGATCGGTGATCTGATCCTTTTGCAGGCCCCGGACCTTTGGAATGATCTTCTTCATGTTCTTGAGCACCGAAAACAAGCTTGTGAAATTTTCCATGGCAAACTTGCCCAGGTCGCTCTCCATAAACTCCATGAGTTGGTTGTTCATGTGCTTGTAGTCAATGCCCTGATCTCTGATGAAACCCGAGAACTTTTCGTGGGTGCAAAGACACACTTGGTGACCTCTAGCCTTGAGCTCCCGTGCGAGAACCATAAAAGGTTGCACATCGCCACGGGTGCCCACTGTGATGAGCAGAACCTTCATCATTCGTTGCCGCCTGTGAGTTTAAAACTCCAGGGTATCATGTTGAGGCAGGCCCTGGTTGCAGATTGACCGTTGTCTCAGTTGGTTTTTTCAAGATTGTCGCAGGTCACCTCTGTGGAGTTGAGCCTGTTGTCAATGGTCACCGAGTAGCTCTTGATCAGTCGCGGATCTTCCGGGTTGAGGTCTATGTGGTGGCTCTTTTGAACCAAACCTCCTGTTTGAACGGAAAAAGAAGAGTTTGGGTAGAACCACGGGTCTTTCCATTCCACAGACTCTGTTTGGCTCTTCTGTTCAGAAAAAAGGCGGCGCTTGGTGAGAAAGTTGAGTTTTGACGTGATCATTCCATCGGCATTCTCTTCAATTGTGACAAAACAGGGCACAACCTTCCCCATCGAGTTTTTTCTCCAGCCCTCAGCTTTCCGTTTTTCGTCAGATTTGAGGAGGTAGTCGAGCAGGCTGACGTCTCGGATTGAACCCTGATAGTTGCCAACAAGATCTTTCAGCGAAGTTGTATGGTTGTCTTCTGGCTTGGCAAAAGCGTTCAGTGTTCCCTGTTGTGTTGTGTTCTGTGCACCCATGCAGCCCACAAGGGAGCCGGAGGCCAAAGCAAATGCAGCAAAATGAATGATCTTCACGTCGAGTTTCCTTATTTTCTGGATTCACAGCTGCTTCGCAAATTTTGTGCCAGGGACTTGATCCTTCGGCGTTCTGCTCTGCGGAAAGGCTCCTGAGCGTAAGAGCGGCATATGTCTTGCAGCGATTTCACAAGAGCTTTCGCTCAAGACATTCTCACTTCTACGGAGACGTCACCCATGAAACATATTGTAACTGCCGCTACTCTTGCCGTGCTGCCAACAACACTTGTCGCTTGCAATTCTTTCCTCAACCCTTCGGAATTGAGCTCCAACACCAACTCGGAGGTCATTTTTAAGGGGAAAAAGATTGATCTGGAGCCCGTGCTGAAGGGCTTCCCCTATTCAGGATTTAGCGTGGATCCCACCAATCAGGTTGTGGTCTATCTGAAGAAACAGGGGTCACAGGAAACTCTCATGTTTTTGGATGCAAAAGAAAATGGCTGGGACCTGGAAAAGGGTCAGGTTGTTTCAGATATTGATTTCGACTCCCGGAATGCCTGGGGGCGCTCCTACAACTCCAAAGACGGAAAGATCTACTGGAGGGGCGATGAGCAGAACGACGAAATCATCAATCTGTATCGTCTTGACCCCCAAACACGGGAAGTTGAGAAGCTCACAGACGTGCCCTATATCTACGGTTCGAGCTTTAACAGTGACAAAACCAAGATTGCGTTTGTCGTGCGGCTTGGGTACGACGAAGATGGTGTGAGCAAAGGTGAGCTGAGAATCCTTGACCTCGAAACTCTGGAGCAAACCACTGTTGCGACCGACTCGAAGGAACTTTCCTTCACCTGGACCACACCTGTGTGGAGCCCAAATGAGCAGTTTATTGCGCTAAGTGCCAACAAAGATGGGCTCAGAACCAACGGCAACATCGTTTATGTGGACCTCAACTCAGAAGACAATGGCCTCAAGCTTGTGACCGATCCCTCTGCGGCAAGGCAATTTCCGGGCGTGGTTGATTGGATCTCCGACAGCGAGCTTCTGTTCACTTCCAGCGAAACAGGTTTCAGCAACATCTACCGAGCTTCAATTGTTGATGGAAGCGTCAAGAAAGAAACAGATTTTCGACAACATGTTGCAAACTCCAGGATTGTCGAAGAAGAGGGAGGGAAAACTCTGTGGTCAATGCTTTCGAGCCCTCTCGGTTCGAAAATTGAAGTTCGTGAACTGAAGTCTATGAAAGTTGTTGCGAGCAAGACTTTGACTTCTGATGGCTACCTCACCACCGGCGAAGGAGAGGGAGCTATCGTGGTTGGCGGATCGGTGAACAGCCCGTTTGAGATGCAAGAAGTCACAAGAAATGAAGGAAGCCTGAACATCAAAAAGTTGGCTGGAGTTCCTCAGTCTTTTGAGGAAGAATCGGTCAAGTGTGTTGCTGAGGCGAAAGTTTTCCCCACATTTGACAAGGATCCCAACACCGACACAACGCGGATGCTCCATGGATTCATGCTCTCTCCCAAAGACCCACTTCCGCCTGAAGAGCGGATCGTGGCGATTGAAGCTTTTTATGGCGGGGGAAATCGCTTCTTCGATCAGTATCAGGCGCTTTGTGCCGCAGGAATTCATGTCTTCTCTCCCTCTCCTCGCGGGAGTGGTGGCTTTAGCGCCGCTTTCCAAGCCCTGAATGACAAAGACCTGGGCGGCAGTGAGATCATTGACATCATCTACGCTGGAAAGTTTGTGTCAGAGGAGCTCAATGTTCCAGAAAACCGTGTGGGAGTGTTTGGAACCAGCCACGGTGGCTACGCGACCATGAGGCTTGTGACCTTTCCTGGCGAGGTGAACGGAGTCGAAGCTCAGTTTAAGTGGGGCTTTGGAACCGCTATTGCCGGTTTCTCAAACATCATTCGATTCTTCGAAGAATCCAATATTCCAGATTGGGTCACCCTCGAAGCCGGAGATCCTGAAACCGACAGGGAAAAGCTGGAGAGTCGCAGTCCAAACAATCTCGCAGAACACGCCTTTGCCCCGCTTCTGTTGGTTCACGGGGAAAATGACAACCGCGTTCCGGTGATCGGTAGTCGGGATATGTATCAGAAAATGAAAGAAGCCGGAAAGCCGGTGAAATACCTTGAGTACGAGGGTGAAGGACATGGCTTAAAGAGCTTGGAAAACGAGTTGGATATGTACCAAAACTGGTTTGAAATGCTCGAAGATCTCTAGGCTCAGTTCCCAGAGATCTTGATGATGTTCCCTTGCTTGAGGTCGGTGGGTGTGGGTGCCCAGTCGCAGAACACATAGAATTTGACGGTTTTGCGATTGGAGCCCCCGAGGGCTCTGGAAATCTGACTCACGCTTCCTCTTTGCTCTGAGTCTTCGAGAATCCAAGTGTTCAAGTTGGAGTTGTAGCTGCGCTTGTAGGTGTAGCGTTGGTTCTGCACCCCTCCCTCGGCCGTTCCTGTGGCAAAGTCCACCTTCACAGTGTGGCAGTGATCATTGCTGCCAAAGGGTGCTTTGCTGAAATTCATTTCCAGGTCGTGGTTCCCATTGCTGTCTGACTCTAGTTCAGGTCTGGCGCGAATCATGTGAGTTTTGTAGTGCTCCGTTCCCTCCGCGTACAGCGCGGGAATCTCGATGATGGGAATGGGTTCCCCTTCGAGGGCATCATAGCCGTAGCGGCAGGTGTTTCTATTGGAGGAGATGTAAGATCCCATAGTAGCGCTGATATTGTTCTCACACGTGTAGACCACCTGTTTCATTTCCAGGGTTTTCTGCTGCGGCGTGATGCGCAACACGGGCGTGAGGAGCGCTCCCGCAAAGTCGCAGATGCCAATGGCAGCTTGCGCGCGCGTTTCATCCTGACCGAAGAGACGGGCCCCCAGATCGGCGCGCGGGCTGACGTCGCGGCATTCGCCTTCCCAAATGGCTTTGTGGTCGGCATTGGCTTCGGCCACTTCCTGAACGTTGGTGGCCAGCACGAGGTTGTCTTGGGAAGCGTCTCGAACAGTGAGTTCTGTGATCACCTTGTCGGCAATGGTCACTTTTTCGTTTTGGAGCGCCTGACTCAGCTGCGCGATCCCCACATCATTCAGCACAAATCTGTCGGCACCGTTCACGGCCATGCGGGCAGACCATTTGATGTCGGCATTTTCGGCAAGGCTGTATTGCGCGTCGAGTTCTTCAAGCGCGCTGGTGTCCAGTTCGGTTTCTTCTGTATCTGCCGGTTCTCTGATTTCTCCATTTTCTGATGGGCTTTCCACACGACCGGGGTCAGGAATGGCCACGGCAACAAGGGCACCACACCCTGTTTGGAGGGCAGGGAGGCTCAGTGTGGAGAGGCAGATCAGGGTCCTTAGCTTCATGGCAGGTCCTTTCAAGATTTTCATGCGTTTGTCTCTTTGATGTGCTTTTCTTGCACCTTGGGGGAAGCTACGGAGAAGAGTTTCGAACCGCCAGGGACATTATTTGGCTTGGAATCTAAGGGACTTCTGTGTGGGTATCTTTATCAGCACTGTTGGTCACGGTATTCTGGGTGGAACTTCAAATCTTCAAAGACCCAGGGATTCCTATGATCAACTCATCACTTCTGTTGCGTCTCGTGTTTTGCCCAGCGGTTTGCACTGTGTTGTTTTTTAGCCCAGCCTGTCTTTTGAACAAAGCAAAGTTGCAAAGTGTCCAAAACCAGGCAGGCTCTTCCACACCCTTGCGTTCCATTTACTTCAGCTGGGGATCTTCTGAGAAGATCGAACAAACCCTTCGCACGGGTGGCCTTGATCACTTCCCCGAGGTGCCCAGCTCTCAATCGGGCTTTTGGAAAAGAAACGAAACTGCTCGGCTGACATCTTCTCTTCTGGGGTTGCTCACAAACTGGTACGACGAGGGGGGTCAATTCGACGCCGCTGGCCCTGGACTTTACGTTGCCGACACTCCATTTTCTTCATTCGAATATGGCAGTGACCTGCTCATGGTGCTTCCCGTTGCGGGCTCTCGCACGAAAGCAGTTCCCATGGATGGAGGTATCAAAAGCGAGATCGATCGGCTACGCCGATCCGAGCAACCTCTTTCCTGCCTTCCACCCATCACTCAATACAACCTGACATATGGTTGGTATGTGATGCCCCGAACCCCCTCTTTGGAAAATGATGGTGTGGACTTTGAGATCCGCCCGCCCAAGGTAGGAGATGCGGGTCTCTTTTGGAACGAATTCCAGCGGCATCAGGGCAAAGGTGTCGCACGGAGCCCAGAAGCTCAAGAGGAGTTCCTGCAAAGTGTTGTTCATCTTCTCGAAAGCCAGGATTTCGCGAGAAAAAGCCCTGCAGCTCAGCAGTTCTTCAAAGATCTGGTGATAAACCATCTGGCTCCGCACTTTGAAGCCCTGAACGGCAAGGGTCTGTACAGGCTGATTGTGCGGGCGCGGATGGCCGTTTCGCCGCAGTATTTTCAGGCTCTGAGCCGAGATCAACTGCTGGACTTCATGGGTCTTGAAGGTCAAGTCACTTGGTCTCACTTGGGCCCTCAGGTGGCCGTTCTGGGGTCGTATGTTGCGGGCCGTGCCGAAAAAATCCGAGAGTTTCCCGAGCTCTTGGCTGAAGAGGCTGTGCAGGAATCACTCGAAACTCTCAATGGTGAGAGTCTTCCCGATGTTGTGGATCTGTTGCAGTCCATTTGGAAAGAACTGAGTTCTGCAGAGCAAAAGAAACTGCTTCCGCTGCTTCAAAGAGCAGTTTCTGACAAAAGCTCCGCAACACATTGGAACTCGAAAAGGGGTGCCCGGCTTGTGATGTCGGTCGCGACGTTTTTGCAAGACGAGTTGTCGGCCAGTGGCCTCTATTTCGACTTTTTAGAGCTCGTTTCCCACGGGGTTTCGACCACCCAAAATGAAATGTATGAGCTTTATGCGCAAGCCTTCACAAGGAATCCTGAGTTGGCTCTTGGCGTTTTCAAACGTGCTTCAGGCAGTGGTGCCGTGAGTGGAAAGTATTTCAATGTGTATCGGCACGACCCTACGGGCTTTGTCGGGCCTATGGATGAACAAACCTCCCAGTCCGAGCGGAAGTTTCAAGTGCTGTTTGCCGCGTTTCACGCCGTCGTGGATCTCAGCCAGAGTTCCCCCGTTCGAAAAGAAGTGATCGAAACC
>JANQPW010000400.1 GCA_028285285.1 Silvanigrellales bacterium | reverse complement strand
GAACTCCACACAACGCTGAAGGTGTGGGCTGAGTTCAGCACCTCAGGGTCACGAGTTTCCGGGTTGTCGAGCAAACGGCGCAGGTAGGGGGCACCCACTCTCCCTGATTGCCAGGTGCGGCCAATGAGAGGATCGTTGTGGAAAGAAGCGCTAAAATAGTCTGCGTAACCTTCATTCACGGCAAACCATTGGAAGCCGCGCAAAGAGCGTTTCCGCCTCAACATATTGAAAACCACATGGCCGAGCTCATGGCCCATCACACTGCGGTCGTGCCCCGTGGAGAGGTATGGGGGGCGACAAACCTCATGTGCAGGCTTGTGAAAGCAGGAGCTCGGGTAAACATGGAGCGTTTGCAGGCCCACGATAAAGGCATTGTCGAAGTCGAGGCGATAGTCGTCGGGGGGGTTGTAGGTCGGGGAAAAGTAGGACCCTTGCACATGGATGTCTGCGAGCACTTCGTTCCCCCCTGGCAGAGATCTTAAGAGAGGTGCAAAGTAGGTCTCCATCATGGTGTGGATGGCATCGACTGTTGTGGTGACAGGCAGCAAGTCGTTGGCGTTTCCCAAGCCGTTGCGAATGGCCTCTGTGAGAGCTGTGCCCTGCTTGCCCCACCCTGCCGGCTTTTTTCCGAGATATCGCATGGTGATCCATGGGCTCCGCGCAATGAGTGTGGCTTGGCCCACCCCCAAGCGTCGCAAGGTTTCGGGTGTGAGCCTTCGCAACGAGGGTTGGCTCGTGTCTTCCGTAACGAATGTGAGGCCGTCGTTTGCACCCTGCACGATTTCAATGTCTGCGGCTTGGCTGAGAAGTGTTTCTTTGGAGTTGAAGTGATCCCCAATTCCCACGAGAGAGGAAAAGGGAGAGGGAAGGCCAACCACAAGAGGTGCTGCCGGAGCGGGAGTGGGAAGGAGTTTTGTGGCTAACCCCACAAAAACAAAGAGGCTCCTTCGCCAGATCATCTTTTGGGGCTTTCTTGCGAGCTGAGCAAGCGTGTGTTCACCCCTGTTGCGATTTCAATCAGAGCATCTGCGGCAAAGCGAAAGCGGCGCAGCTCAAGTCCGTTTTCCCGCCACACCAAAAACACGCCATTTCTTTGCGGAATGGAGAGGTGTCTTTCCAAAGAAAGGTCTCCCCCTCGTTCAAGCATCACGACCTGACTGGGCAACACAGCCACGGTGTCACTGAGTTGAGCCACGAAGCTTCGAATGGAATAGATGTGGTTGAGTGTGACGGGTTTTTTGATTTTCTCCCAAGGGAACTCTTCACCAAAGGCTTCCGACCAGTAGCGGTTGACCAAAGAGTCGGAACTGTTGAGGGTGATCCACTGTCTTGTGAGGAGCTCCTCTTGAAAATCTTGGGGTGCCGACATTTCTGGAAGGTTGTTCCCGACGAGTATGAGCTGTTCGTCGAGGAGATGCTTGCAAGTCACTCCTTCCACATGTTCAAAGGGCTTGGCCACAATCGCAAGGTCGAGCTGCCCCAGGCTTACGGCGCGCAACAGCTCTCCGGTTTGCCCAACCTCGATTTTAAAGCTGAGGTTGGGTGTTTCTTCGCGTGCCTTTTGAACAAGGGGAAGTGCGAGCACATTGACCCAGCCGGTGAGGCATCCTATCCGCACAGCCCCACTCAGGTCTGAAATGCGGTTGGCAAGGCTTTCTTTGACAGATTCAAGCTTCACCAGAATGTCTCGAGAGACAGCTTCGATGGAACGGCAGGTCTCAAGCGGAACCATGGCTCGCGGTGTGCGTTGAAAGAGGGGCACGCCCAATTCTGTTTCCATTTTCTTCAGTTTGAGGCTTAAAGCTGGCTGAGTGATGCCCATTTTTTCTGCGGCACGACTGATGGAGCCCTCATCGAGAATGCAAAGAAAGGCTTCAATATCTTTGATATCAATCATGACAGCTGTTTCCTTGGCTTTGGGAAATGTGGTGTTTGGGAAGGGAAAGTGCGATTCTCACCCCTTCTCCAACAGCCGACTCTGCGGTGATGGTCCCGCCATGTTGCTTCACAATGGAGTAGGAAATCGAGAGCCCGAGGCCGGTTCCTTGGCCCACGGGTTTCGTGGTGAAGAAAGGATCGAAGGCTTTTTTGAGCACCTCTGGCTCCATGCCCGTGCCGGAGTCTTCAATAGAAATATTCACAACGTCTCCCCGAGACTCAGGCACGATGCTGATGGTTCCTCCATCGGAGCCGATGGCTTGGATGGAGTTGGTGATCAGATTGAGGAACACCTGCCCCATTTTTCCGCTTTGCCCTTCGATCACAAAGTCTTCGGGTTGCTCAGGCCTTTTGTAGTCGAGGTTGATCTGCGCCGGCCCCATAATGGCCTTGGCAAGCCTTAAAGTCGATTCAAGACAGTCAAGCAGGTTGAAGTTTTGGATCTCAGTGGGCTTTTCCTGGCGCGCGAATCCGAGCAGATTTTCCACGATGACCTTGCACTTTTTGGCGGCTTCCTCAATTTCCAACAGATCCGCTCGGTGCGGGTTTTCCTCCGGGAGCTCTTTGAGCACCATTTGGGCAAAAGCCAGAATTCCAGCGAGTGGGCTATTGATTTCGTGGGCAACTCCGCCCGCAAGCTTTCCCAGAGCTGCGAGTTTGTCGGCATGGGCCAGGCTGTCTTGCAGAGACTTGAATTCGGTCACATCGCGATAGTGCACCACAAAGCGCTGTTTGTCGCGATCAGAGGCGGCGAGAGGGTGCACACGGATGACGTGGGTGTGACCTTTTTGGAAGGCATCATCCACTTGCCACTCCTGGGCTCTGCCAGTCTCCCGTGCGTCCTTGAGCTTGCAATGGCTGCAGGGAGAGCTGCGCCCAGCAAAGACTTCGTGGCATTTTTTTCCACGATATGCCGTGATCTCCAGATCGGATGACTGGGCCATTTGGCTGTAGCTCAGGTTTTGCCTCAGAATGGTGTAGTCTTCCGCAAGAATGACCAGAGGATCAGTGACGGCATCAATCATTGCCATCCACTGCTTCTTCAGATCTTCAACGAAGCCCACATCTATCGGTACCATGTTCACTCCCGCTGCTCAGTGAGTGACTCCCTCGGCCACAGCGGGGGTTGCGGGATCCAGAGTGAAGGCTTCCGTTGAGTCTTTTGCCGCTGTGAGGCGAACCTGCAGAGAATCGTCTTTTTCAAAGGCAATGGCGTGAAGCAGCACATCGTCAATGTGATTCACAGGCACGACTTCAACGTCTGCGAGCACCACGTCAGGAATCTCATGCAGGTCTTTTTTATTCTCGAAAGGAATGATCACTTTCTTCACTCCACCTCGGTGGGCTGCCAAAAGCTTTTCTTTCAAGCCACCGATGGGCAACACACGTCCTCTGAGTGTGATCTCACCCGTCATGGCAATTTCGCGGCTGATGGGTTTTTTTGTGAGTGCACTCACAAAAGCAGTCGCCATGGTGATACCAGCGCTGGGCCCGTCTTTGGGAATCGCCCCTTCTGGAAAGTGAACATGGAGGTCAATGTTTGTGTAGAAATCTTCCGCAAGGCCCAAGAAATCGGCACGGCTGCGCACATAAGAAAAAGCAGCTTGCGCAGACTCTTGCATGACGTCTCCGAGTTTCCCGGTTATTTTCAGGTTTCCTTTGCCGTGGAGCACGGCCACTTCCGTCACCAGGAGATCACCGCCGGCCTCAGTGTAGGCAAGGCCTTGGCACACACCGATTTGGTTCTTTTTGTCTTTTTGGCCAAAGCTGAACTTACGCGGCCCCAACACCTTCCGCACCCGGGCGTCGTCAACATCTTGGGTTTCAATGTGGTCAAGGTTCACGCGAAAGTCGTTTGTCTCAGCTTTGGTCTCGCTGGCTTCTTGAGATGTTTCCTCCTGAGTGGGGGCCGAGTTGTCTTTCACCAGCTGACGGACAACTTTTCGAACCACCCCGGAAAGTTCCCTTTCCAAGTTGCGAACACCGGCCTCTCGTGTGTAGTAGCGAATGACCTCTTCCACCCCTGAGTCGGAAAAGCTGATCTGTTCAGGCTTGAGCCCATTGGCTTTGGCACACTTGGGCACAAGGTGTTGCTTAGCGATGTTGAGTTTTTCCAATTCGGTGTAGCCACCGAGGTTGATGATTTCCATACGATCCAGCAGGGGTCTGGGAATGCTGTGCAGACTGTTTGCGGTGGCAATGAACATCACATTGGAAAGATCATAGTCAAGATCGAGGTAATGATCATTGAAAGCTTTGTTTTGTTCGGGGTCTAAAACCTCCAACATGGCGCTCGCAGGATCTCCTCGGTAGTCGGAGCTCATCTTGTCGACTTCGTCGAGCAAGAGCACCGGATTGGAGGTTCCGGCTTTTTTCACGGCTCCCAGAATTTTTCCAGGCATGGCGCCAATGTAGGTTCGGCGGTGTCCACGAATTTCGGCTTCATCTCGAACACCACCCAGGGCGATGCGGGCAAATTCTCGGCCGGTGGCGCGGGCCACACTGCGCACAAGGCTGGTTTTTCCAACACCTGGAGGCCCTACCAAACAAAGAATGGGCCCTCGCAGTTTGTCGGAGAGGCTTGTCACCGCAAGGTACTCCAAGATGCGTTCTTTGACCTTTTCAAGCCCGAAATGGTCTTCATCGAGGATGGTTTCACTGAAGTTGGGGTCGCGCAGCAACTTGCTGCAATGGGCCCACGGAAGGGCCAGAACGGCATCCACGTAGTTTCGCACGACGGTTGCTTCTGCGCTCATGGGGCTCATGGAGCGGAGCTTCTTCAACTCCTTTTTCACGCGTTCTTCGGCCTCTTCTGAAAGGCCTTTTGACTTCATCTTAGCTTCAATTTCAGCGATTTCGGAACGAATATCGTCTGCATTCCCCAGTTCTTTCTGGATCGCGTTCATTTGTTCGTTGAGGTAATACTCTTTCTGAGTTTTTTCCATTTGGCGTTTCACGCGAGCCCGGATTTTCTTCTCAACACGCAGGATTTCGATCTCGGCTTGAATGATCCCGAAGATCTCTTCGAGGCGTTTGGCCGGCTCGATGGTTTCAAGAATTTTTTGCTTGTCGGCCAGTTTCAAATTGGCGAGTTGGACCACAAGGGTGTCAGCCAGTCGGCTCTCGTCTTCAATGGCGGAAATGGAGAAAACCATTTCTGGCGGAACTTTTTTGTTGAGCTTCACGTAGGTGTCAAAGGCAGCTTTGACGGAGCGCAGCAGGGCTTCGTTTTCCACTCGGCTTCCACTGGGTTCCTCGAGCTGCTCCACCTCCACGGAAAGAATGTCTTCAGTGTCAACATATTCAAGAATCCGTCCCCGTCTTTTTCCTTCAACAAGAATT
>JANQPW010000380.1 GCA_028285285.1 Silvanigrellales bacterium | reverse complement strand
AAAGGAGCAATGGATTTTGCGATGAGATAGCTTCTTTGCACCGGATCAAGAATACCCTTCTTTGAAGGATTCACAGCAACGCAAATGTGGATGGTCTGGAAGATCTCAAGCCCAGCCGCAAGCACAAAAGCGTGGCCCAGCGACCAGGGGTCAAAGGAGCCTGGGTAAACTGCGGAGCTGATCATTTGTGCCTTTCCCTCCCTTTTCCGGCTCTTCGCACGCTCGGCAAGAATCTCCGACCACAGTGCAGGGTGGATCAGCGGACTGAACTTGCCCAGTTGCCCCTAGTTCTTCACGCTAAACTCAACATGGGCCCTACGCAAGTGCAGTTGAGGTGCTCCCAGTGTGTGCGATTTGACGCGGAGATGAATTATGCGTGTGTTGCTGTTCGACGACAGCATAGCCATTCAGAAAGTCGTGAGGGTTGGCATTGAAAACCTGGGAAATCCGGAACTGTTTGGAGACCCCGACCTCAAAATCTGCGAATCATTCAGTGATGCACGACGTATCATCGATGAATATGACCCAGAAGTGATTGTGGGAGCCGAGTCTTTAGGGGGGGAACCCTGTGGTGAGATCTACAAGAGCATTCTGCCTGAGCTCTCTCGTCTGGTTCTTCTGGCAGACGATGAAAATGGGGAAAAGCGTTTAGAGTCAGAAGGCTATCCGGCGGTTTTGCGCAAGCCCTTTCAACTTCATGCCTTTCGAGAGTCTCTTGAGAGAGCCTGGAAATCCTCGGCTTCATCGGGTTCTTCTTTAGGTGCCTCAAACGCCGATGCTGAGTTCCAGGTGGCAGACGAAAATGAGGACACAGCAAAAATGAAGCTCGACACTGGTCTGAATGTGGACGATTTGAAATCGGCCTTTCAAGAGTCTTTGAATCTGCTCGAAGAAGAGACAGAAGTGAGAGCCAAAACCCCCTCTCACCAGTCACCAGAAACCACCATAGATGTGAACGAATTGGAGGAATCTTTTCAGAGAAGTGTGGGGCATCCTCCACCTCCTCCCCCAAAGAGGGCTCTCCCTGCGGCCGTGAGTGAGGACCTCACACCGGTGCTTGACGATGTTGTTGTTCACAGCAAAGGGGGCTCCGAGCCTGCCCGAACGGTGGAGCGCAGGGAGAGCGAGCTGAAAGAGCCGCCGAGCGGTGCGAGTCCCGAACTCAGAACGCCCTTTTCGGTGCCCGGACTTCAAGCGGGTGTGGGTGACGAACCAACGCTTTCTCAACCGAGGCTAGAAGAGAGAGTGGAACAGGCTGTTCTGGAGAAGTTTTCTGCAGAGTTGCCTGAATTGGAAAATCGCATTCGTGGGAACGTGCGACTGGACGTGGAAAGCAAGCTCTCTGTTGTGATTGCCCAGCAGGTGCAGCCTAAAGTTGAAGCCATTCTCAACTCGAATTGGCAATTGCTTCTGCGGAGCGTCACCACTCAGGTGCGCCAGAACATTGAAAAAGATCAACACAAGCGTTTGGAAGATCTGTGGAACCGGCGACAGCCTGAGCTGTTGGGGCAGCTTCGGGAGCAGCTGCGAAATGACGTGCAGGAGGCTCTCAAAGGGTGGATGGGAGACTACACCAGAGACATCCTCAAAGAGGTTGCACGGGAAGAGATGCAGAAGCTCATGGACAAAGCATAGAGGGCTCGCCGAAAATCTAACTCCACTGTGGTCTTTGCCCTGTGGCAGCCAAAACACTCAACCAAAGTGGACCGTTGATATCGAGATGCTTTTTGCCGATTGCGACAGCCTCGAGAGGCACGTAGGTGAACACGTCGTGAGCGTAGCCCACCATCATTCCCGTTTTTCCAGCCATGGCCGCATGAACAGCCTGTTGTCCGAGGTGTGCACAAAAAATGGAGTCATCGGCCGAGGTGGGCTGGGCACGCAGCATGTAAGACGGATCTATGTATTTGAGAGTGGTTTCCACTCCGTTGCTTGCAAAGTCGGCCACAATGCGTCCTTTGAGATAGCGACCAATATCTTTGAGCTTGACATTGCCACTGGCATCGTGGCCCGTGGAATCTGATTCAAAGAGATCTTGGCCAGCCCCCTCTGCC
>JANQPW010000377.1 GCA_028285285.1 Silvanigrellales bacterium | reverse complement strand
AAACGGGCCGGATTTCCCGCCGCCCAAAGACCGCCGACGGTCAAACAGATTGCATTTATGACGATCTGGTCGAGCGAGCCATGGTGCAAGGGTGCAAGGTTCTCTTTTGCTCCCCCACCGAGCTCCCTCAGGGTTCCCGGCTGCTCGCAGTCTGAGTTGCGCTGACCAAAGAGGTCAGTAGCTTATTCGGATGCTTCTTCACCTGGGCAGGTCAAAAGGGCTTTTGAACCCGAAGTGAATCCGTCAAGTCCATCGACGGGCTCGAGTGTGGCGTCGAGTGCCTCTAGAAGGCCCTCAGTGCTCCACTCTGGCAATTCTGCAGCTAGATTTGCAATGTGAGAAAAGGCGCACACTGTTTTAATGGTCAATGGGCTCACCCTTTCCGGATTGTCTTCTTCTCCGAAGTCGGTTGGCGCCGCGAAGTTGACCTGCTCACCGTAGCCGGAAGCATCAAAAATGCCGTCGCGAGCTTTGTTGAGCCCAGCAACCGTGATGATGTTTGGAGAGTTGCAGGTTTCATCACGAATGTCATCGATCAAATCGCCTCCAAACCCAGAACTCACAACAAAAACCTTGTCGGTCATTTCTGCCATTGCAGAACAGAGGATTTCTGATTGTGGCCCCAAGGAAGTGAACACAACGCCGGGTTCAGCATCGCGAATGGCAACCAAGCTGTCCAAAACCAAGTCAGTCGACGTCGCGAAGCGGCGCAAAATCGGGTACGTGTCAACGCCTTGTTGACCCATTTTATCGAGAGTCCAATACACGCGGTTGGCATACTCAAGATCAACATCGTCTTGCTCCACACCCAGATCAAAAACTTCACCGAGAGCACGTTCAACATAATCATTTTCCGGATCTGGAGCTGCACCAATGAAAGACAGGGAGTTTGCCTGAGCAGCAAAAGCAAGACTCAAACCGGAAATAGCCAAAACACTCTTTGCAAGGGACCGTTTCATTGTTCTTTCCTCATCAAGATAAGAAGTTAAATTTGATTGACTGGCCGATTCATACACTAGTGACTTCCTTTCCACAACCTTGTAGGAAAAGAGAAGGTAGCTAACCGTGCTCACCAAAAGCTCATCTCTGCAGCAACTGCGCTCACCCGATCAAAATTCTCGGCAAACCGTAGTTGACAGTAACCCAAGAAATGGTGTGATTGTCGGGTACCGCCCAAGGAGGCATGAGTGAACATAACCGACCACCTTTTTAAAAAGAAAGTTCTCTTTGTCTGCACAGGAAATTCCTGTCGCAGCCAAATGGCTGAAGGCTGGTCGCGTCACCTCCACCCCCTCACAATCAGGCCTTACTCAGCGGGCCTTCGTTCGCAGGGAATAAACGCGTTTGCCATCAAAGCCATGCGAGAAGTTGGTGTGGATATATCCATGCAACGTTCGAAGACTGTTGATGAGTTGAAAGATCTGAGCTTTGACTTGGTTGTCTCAGTGTGTTCAAATGCCGAAGCCGATTGTCCGCTCGTGTTTCCGGAGGCAAAACACCTCCACGTGAGCTTTGATGATCCCCCAACGCTTGCTCGCACAGCTCGAAGCGAGGAGGAGGCTTTTTTGCATTATCAACGTGTTCGTGACCAAATTCGCGCGTTTGTTAAAGGGCTCCCCATGCATCTGGCTAGCAACCAAAGTAACACTAGATCCCTTTCACAATCTGACACAGGTGCACACACACAAAAATGAAGAGCTCACCCTCTCCTTCTTTCCAGAGTGCTCTCGACGGCAACTCCTCTTCCGTTCGAGATTTGAGTTTCCAAGATTTCTCTTCAGCTGCGAGCGCCTTCGTGGAAAGGCTCCTCCAAGAAGCTCATAAAAGCGGGGCACCAGAAATACAGAGCCCGGAAATTGACCATCTGTGTTTTCGCGTGAGCTCTCTCAATGAGTATGAGGCCTGGAAAGCGAAATTGCGGAGCTGGGGTACGCAAATCTCAGAAGCTTTTGTCAATGGACGCCCCATTGCTTGCTTTGAACTCCGCGAGGCGGTGATCACAGCCTCCGGTCAGCCCACTCGGCTTGTTGAGTTACCAGCACCAAAGCCCGAAAAACCCTACACCTCTGGTTTTGAGCACA
>JANQPW010000376.1 GCA_028285285.1 Silvanigrellales bacterium | reverse complement strand
TCTCCAAACTGCACCCCCGTCACGATGGTCGCACGGCCATTTTCAAGCATCTGGACTCCCTCCCGCAGTGTTGTCAAGCGCGCCCACAGTCCATCAGTTTGACTTTCTTTTCAAGCATTGTGTGCAGACAAACACCGGTTTTGAGAAGGGCTCCATGGTAGAATGGGTCATTGTGCTTTGGAGACAGCCCACAAGAAGGGCCCCTCAAGAAAGGCTCAACGGATGGACTACGAAAACTGGAAACAGCTTGTGACATCTCTGCGTTTTGTTGGAGATGTGGAGCAGTGTTTGGAAACACTCCAAGCTGGTTTGGCCCTTCATACTCACCGTTCAGGAGTGCATCGCTTTGCGGCGGAGCAGTTTGCTCACCTGGGCCACCACATGGAGGCCCTCCAACACTATGACGAGGCTGTGCGAGCGGATCCCAAAGATGTGGAGAGCCTGCTCTGTGGGGCTTTGTTGCTGTCGGAGCTCGGCTCCTACGACGAAGCAGAGATGCGTTTTCGGGCCGTGAAAGAGCTTGATGGAGATGGGGGCGTGACTTTGTTTCACAAGCAGCTTTGCGAGCCCGGCGATTCTTTGACTGTGCATCGCCAGAGATCTCGAGAGTTGATGGAACTGGCTGAAAGCTCTTGGCAGGAGGGTGATTTGGTCGAAGCGCAACGCTTTGCCGAAGCGGCGTGTGCGGTGGTTGATTCTCCCGAGGTTCGTTTGTTTCTGGGGCGATTGCTTTTGGCTCAAGGAGAAGCTGAGAAGGCCTTGGAGTCGCTCGAACATGGAAGACGTCTTGAGCCGGAATGGTCGGCTTTCCAGAATTTAGCTGCACGCTGCTTTTTGGCCCTTGGGAAAGTGAAGCAAGCCAAAGACGCTTTGCTGCGTGCCGAGCTTCTGGGTGATTCTTCTTTCACGGGAAAGGTGCTGCGCCGGGAGGCCCAAGACTGGTCTCGCTCTTGACAACCCTGCTGTGAACATGTGTCTTTGCATGGAATCACAGGGAGGAACAGAGAAATGGCATACCCTCAGGCGTCGCGCCGTTTGGCAGCACTCGGACCCTACGCTCTTTTGATTGTTTCCGAGTGGAAGCGAAAAGTGACCGAAAAGGGTCTTGCCCTTCATGACTTGAGCTTGGGAGATCCGAACGAGTCCACACCTGCTGTTGTTCGCGACGCACTCATCAATGCCGTTGGAAAGGTGAGTTCCTACCCACCTTCATTGGGAACAACCTCGCTGAATAGGGCAGCACAGGCTTGGTTGAAAAGACGTTTTGGCGTTGACCTGCCCTCGGAGCAGCTTGTGGTCACGGCTGGGAGCAAAGAAGCCGTGTTTCATTTGCCGCTCGCTCTGGAAGGAGAGGCAGGACGACCACTTCGGGTCGGCTTCCCCGTTCCCGGCTATCCTGTCTATGAGAACTCACTGCTCTTAGCTGGTGCTGAACCCGTGGCTTTGCAACTGCGACCCGAAAACGACTTTGCCTTCGATCCCGCAAGCGATGTTCCAGAAGGAGTTTCCCTCGACGCTGTGTGGGTGTGCAGCCCTCACAACCCCACGGGCACGCAGCTGAGCCGCGAGCAAATGAAACGGATTTGGGATTGGTGTCGGCAGAACGAGGTGCTGCTGCTCTCCGACGAATGCTATGTTGACAGCACAGATCCTGGTGCGGAGTTGCCGGCCTCTTTTCTGGAGTGGGGCGCGGAAACGGATTGCAGGGGACTGTTGAGTTTCTTTTCTCTGTCGAAACGTTCGGGCATCACAGGGTACCGCAGTGGGTTTGTTGCCGGCGATCGCGATTTGGTTGCGGCCTTGCGGCGGTACCGCCCCCATGCCGGTTTGGCGAGTCCGAGCTTTGTGCAAGAAGCTGCTGCCGCGGCCTGGGCCGATGATGACCACGTTGAACAGAGAGGCAAAGTGTTTGCAGAAAAGAGAAAAAGAACGTGGAAACACTTTGAAGCTCTGGGTTGGAACTTTGTTCGTTCTCAGGCCACGTTTTACGTTTGGGCCTGCCTTCCGCCGAGTCATCGTCACAGCTGTGCTCGGGCCTATTGTGAGGAGTTGGCGTTGCAAACCGGTATTGTTGCCACCCCGGGGGATTGCTTTGGTTCTTCGCCTCTTATAAAACCTTGGCTGCGAGTGGCCCTGGTGCCCACCGCAGAGGAGCTGGAAGAAGCCTTTGCTGTTTGGGCGTGTCATGAATCCAGCTGAGGTGTAAAACAAGGGAGAGTTGTGGTGGCAGATTGGTCAAAACAGGAAGAGTTGTTGCAGGCCGCTTTCGAAGATCGAGAGTTGATGAAGCGTGGAGACACGCAAGATGCCGTGGTGAGTGTGCTCCGTGCTCTTGAGTTGGGGCAGCTGCGCGTGGCGTCTCCTGTGGGCACAGGACCCGAGGCGGGTGCTGTGCCCATGGAAGGTGATTTGCGCGAATGGCAGGTTCACGCCTGGGTGAAGCAAGCTGTGCTCTTGGCAATGGGTTGGCGTCAAATGCGTGTGATGGGTCAGCGAGTTCCTGAGCCGTCGGCTGGTAGCGTGGGCGCTTCCCCTCAGGGGCGTGTGCATGGTCCCGGCCTTTCCTATTACGACAAGTTGGATGTGCGCAGCGATCTGGAAGAAACGGGTGTGCGCGTGGTGCCTCCGGGTGTGATCCGGGAGGGCGCCCATGTGGCCCGAGGTTGTGTGGTGATGCCCGGCTATGTGAACATTGGTGCCTACGTTTCCACAGGAACCATGGTGGACACCTGGGCGACTGTGGGCAGTTGCGCTCAAATTGGCAAAGATGTTCACCTGGCCGGAGGAGTTGGCATTGGTGGAGTGCTCGAGCCTGCTGGTGCCCGCCCGGTTTTGATTGGTGACGGAGCCTTTGTGGGGAGCCGCTGCATTGTTGTGGAAGGGGCCGTGGTTTCTGAAAAGGCTGTGCTCGGAGCGGGTGTGTGCGTGACGGCATCCACTCCGATCTACGACATGACGCAGAGCGAGCGGGTGGAACACCGCGGTTTTGTTCCGCCGCGTGCCATCGTGGCTCCAGGCACGCGGGAGAAAGAGTTTCCGGGTGGAACCGTTCCACTCCAGTGTGCTTACATTATAGGTTACCGCAGCGCGAAGACCGATGATCGTGTGGGCCTCAACAAGATTCTGCGAGAAACAGGCTTGAGCCTCTGAGTTGAGGCTCTGTCTGACGAGTCCTCTTGACGTTGCGATTGGCTCCAGTCGGCTCACCCTTTGTCATTCGTCGCTGACGAAGTGGCCACTTCGCAACACTCCCCCGTTCCTCGTCTGAGCTCGACTTCGCACAATCACCGCTGAAAATCATTCGTCAGACAGAGCCTGGGCCGGGGCGAACGATTTCTTCAAAGTAGCTCCGCGCCGGCACAACCGGACCCAATCTTTCCAAGAACATCTCTGTTCCCAAAATACGGCGGTTGAGAAAGATCAGGTCTTCTGGTGGTGGTCTCAGAAAGGTGTGGCGTGCATATCGCAGTGATTCGTCTTTGATGCGTTTCGACAGGTCGGTGTTCTTCCAGCAGAAGGTGCCGTGGTAAAATGGTTCCGACACAAAGGCCATCAACTTCACAAAAGAGTCTTGGGCTTCTCGGGAGTCTTTTTCGGTGATGTAGCCCACTTCTTTGGCATAGGAGATGACCTCTTCTTTGGTGCCATCAAGGGCTGCACAGGCTAATTTGCGGTAGGGCTCAATGAGGGAGTCGGGGAGGTTCACCACAGCACCAAAGTCAACGAGCCCGAGCTTGCCGTTGTCGAGAACCAAGAAGTTGGCCGGGTTGGGGTCGCTTTGAATCTGCTTGAAGTGAAAGATCTCGAGCAGAATGATGCGCACCAGTTGGCATCCCAGGCGGTTGCAAGCCTCGTCTCCTCGTTGAGATTCTTTAAACCATTGGTCCATTCCCTTGCCATGGAGCCATTTGGTCACCAGCACATCTTCGCGACAGAGGCTTTCCAGCGGCTCGGCCACTTCAAACTCGCTTTCCGTTCGCAGCAGTTCGGCATAGTCTTGGAGCTTCTTGCGTTCGTGCGTGAAATCGAGCTCCAGCTCAAACACCTCTCTCACCTTGCTCAAGATGCGTTTGACCTCTTCTTCTCGGCGCACAACCCCCGCCATCTTCATCATCATCTGAATGCTTTTCAGATCGCTAGCGATGTGTTCTTTCAGATCGGGGTAGCGGATCTTCAAGGCCACCTCAGTTCCTGAATCTTTCAACACCGCTCTGTGCACTTGCGACATGCTGGCGGCATGGTGGGCTTCTGGCTCAATGTGTGCAAAAGCATCCAGGCTTCCAAGGCTGTTTTGAAGAATTTTTTTCATTTCTGAAAACGGTCTCGGTGTGCTTGAAGACTGCAACACCGATAGGGCGTCTTGCCATCCGGGGGGCAACATGTCGTTTTCCAGCGACATCATCTGGCCCACCTTCATGGCGGCACCCTTCAGTTCATCAAGCCCTTTCACAAGTCTCTTTGCAGCTTCACTCGGGCCATCATCGGAGTCGGCCGCAGACAACTTGCGCTTAATGGCCTCACCGGTGGCCCGGAGAGCCGTGCTGCTCATGGTTCGGAGAAGAGAAAAGTTTCTGTTCCGTTTGCTCATCGGGCTCTCAGTTTGCTGCAGATTTTGTCTTCGCTTCCTGTTTCTGTATGTCAAACAGCCGATCGAGCTTTAGAATCTTCAGCCTTTGCTCCATGGCTCCATTGAGACCTTTGATCGACGCGGAGCATTTTGCAATCTCTGGCGAGAGCCGGAAGCTCACAAGGGCGCCAAAGCCCTGGTTGCAAACTTGAGGGCAGTTGCTGAGATCCACCTCCACACGAGCTGGAATCTCTGCGGGGCAGAGATTGAGAATGCGATCGGAAAGGGCAATGGCTTGGGTTTCATCAAGTGGGCCAGTGAAGCTCACCGCGAGGGTGTCTCCCGATTCGGTGACGCTCACGTTCAAATCCATAGACGCCCTCACTCCTTGTTCCGACAGGTCGGCTTGTGCCCAACTGGGGGACAGTGTATCAGATTGGGTGGGTGAGAGTCAGCTCGAGGGGGTCCAGTTGAGACGTGCAGCGCGGGCAAAAGGGATCGTGCTTTTGCTCTTCATTTCTGTTTTGGGCAGTGGTTGTGTTTCGGAAACCGTGCAGTCAACAGGGGCTCCTTT